>CAMLOF010000005.1 GCA_946481585.1 uncultured Macromonas sp.
CCTTCTGCACTGCCCAGGCTTCTTCCATGCTGTGCGCAATGCCTGAGCGCGCCGAACCCAGGCCGATGCGGGTCATCGCATCCTTGAACTTCAGGCGGTCTTCAGCCTTGTCGATGGCTTCTGGCGTGGCGCCGATGAGCTCACACTTGTACTTGTGCAGCACGCCGTTGCGCCACAGGTCCAGCGCGCAGTTCAGCGCGGTCTGGCCGCCCATGGTCGGCAGGATGGCATCCGGGCGCTCCTTGGCGATGATCTTCTCGACCGTCTGCCAGGTGATGGGCTCGATGTAGGTGACGTCGGCCGTGGCCGGGTCGGTCATGATCGTGGCGGGGTTGCTGTTGATCAGGATGACCTTGTAGCCCTCTTCGCGCAGGGCCTTGCAGGCCTGCACGCCGGAGTAGTCGAATTCACAGGCCTGGCCGATGACGATGGGGCCAGCGCCGATGATGAGGATGCTCTTGATGTCTGTGCGCTTTGGCATGTTATTTCGCCTCCATCATCTTGATGAAACGGTCGAACAGGTAGGCGATGTCGTGCGGGCCGGGCGACGCTTCGGGGTGCCCCTGGAAGCAGAAGGCGGGCTTGTCGGTGCGAGCCAAGCCTTGCAGGGTGCCGTCGAACAGGCTCACGTGCGTGGCACGCATGTTGGCGGGCAGCGTCTTCTCATCCACTGCAAAGCCGTGGTTCTGGCTGGTGATGCTCACGCGGCCGTTGTCCAGGTCTTTGACAGGGTGGTTGGCGCCATGGTGGCCGAACTTCATCTTGAAGGTCTTGGCACCGCTGGCCAAGGCCATGATCTGGTGGCCCAGGCAGATGCCGAAGGTCGGGATGCCGGTCTCGATGAGTTCGCGCGCTGCGGCGATGGCGTAGTCGCAGGGCTCCGGGTCGCCAGGGCCGTTGGACAGGAAGATGCCGTCGGGCTGGTACTTCAACACTTCGGCAGCAGGGGTCTGCGCGGGCACCACGGTGACCTTGCAGCCACGCTCGGCCAGCATGCGAAGGATGTTCTTCTTCACACCAAAGTCGTAGGCCACCACGTGGAAACGCGGTGCGGTCTGCTCGCCGTAGCCAGGGGTACCGTCTTCGCGGGCGAGCTGCCATTCGCTCTGGGTCCAGACGTAAGGCTGCTGGGTGCTGACCACCTTGGCCAGGTCCTGCCCGGCCATGCTGGGCGCGGCCTGTGCGGCTGCGATGGCTTTCTGCACCACTGCATCCGTCACGGCCTCACCCAGGGCCAGGCCCACGATGGCACCGTTCTGTGCCCCCTTGGAGCGCAGGATGCGGGTGAGCTTGCGTGTGTCAATACCGGCAATGGCCACGGTGCCTTCGCGCTGGAGGTATTCGCTCAGGGTGGCTGACTGGCGGAAGTTGGAGGCCAGCAGGGGCAGGTCTTTGATGATCAATCCGGCAGCGTGAACGCGGTTCGCTTCCACGTCTTCCTCGTTGACGCCATAGTTGCCAATGTGCGGATACGTGAGGGTCACGATCTGCTGGCAATAGCTGGGGTCGGTGAGGATTTCCTGGTAGCCGGTGATAGCGGTGTTGAAAACCACCTCGCCTACGGTCTGGCCCGTGGCGCCGATGGAAACACCTGTAAAGACCGTGCCGTCTGCGAGAGCGAGGATGGCTTTTGCGGGGACGGGAAACACGGGACTCTCCAGTTTTGGACGCACCTGCCCCGGTTCAAAATGCGCGAGGATTTCGTGGGAAAGCAGCGATGGCTGCTGCAGATGCGTGCGGTTAGGGTAAACCTTGGAATTATAACCCGATCAACCCGCCTGCACCGCACTGGCGTGCAAGCAGATGGCAGCAGCAGCAGCCACGTTGAGCGACTCCTCGCCGCCGGGCTGGGCAATACGCACCGTCTGCCTGGCCCTGGCCATCAGGGCCTCGCTCACACCCTGCCCCTCGTGCCCCATCAACCAGGCACATGGCCAGGGCAGCCGCGCCTGGTGCAACCAGTCGCCCTGGTGCGAGCTTGTAGCCAGCAAAGGCACATGCAGGGTGTCGAGATCCTCTTGAGCACAACCCTCGACCAGATGCAGCCCGAAATGTGCGCCCATGCCCGCCCGCAGCACCTTGGGCGCCCATAGGGCAGCTGTGCCCTTCAGCGCCACAATCTGACGAAATCCGAATGCGGCCGCGCTCCGCAGAATGGAGCCAACGTTGCCCGGATCCTGCAGCCGGTCCAGAACCACCGTGGGCGCATCCGGTTGCAGATGCTTATCAATAGGCAGGTCCAGCACAAACGCCATGCTGGCGGGCGACTCCAAGCCGCTGATGTGACGCATGAGATCGGCGGTCAACAACACCGCGCGGGCACCGTCGGGCAAACCCCAGGCGCGCACAGCAGGCATCTGCTCGGGTGTACAAACCACCATGGCGGGCACGCCACGCCTGGCCAGCAGCGCACGACAGAGGTGGTCACCTTCCAGCCAGACCTGCCCCTGCTTGCGGTAGGCAGCCGGGTCCTGCGCCAACTGCCGCAATCGCTTGACCAAAGGGTTCTCGCGCGAGGTAATGACGTTGTCGCTCATGCGCCCTGCTCTTCCTTGGTCAATGTGCCCACCACCACGCCAGCCTCCGCCACGGGTGCGAAACCGCGGCGGTGTTCCGGGCACGGCCCGTGCGCCCGCAGGGCCTGCAAGTGCAACTCTGTTCCGTAGCCCTTGTGTTTGTCAAAGCCGTATTGAGGGTAGGCTTGGTGCAATTCGGCCAGCCCCCTGTCACGCGTGACTTTGGCCAGGATGGATGCCGCCGAAATCGCCTGAACCTTGGCGTCACCCTTGACGATGGCCTCGGCCCGGATGTTGAGCACGGGCAGGCGGTTGCCATCCACCAGCACCAGCGTGGGCTTCAGGCGTAGGCCCGCCACCGCACGCTGCATCGCGAGCATCGTAGCCTGAAGGATGTTCAATCGGTCGATTTCTTCCACCGAAGCCTCGGCCACGCAGCAGCACAGGGCCTTGGCCCGGATTTCGTCGTAAAGCTTTTCACGCCTTGCGGCAGTGAGCTTCTTGGAATCTGCCAGGCCCGCGATGGGCCGCTGCTCATCCAGGATGACGGCTGCAGCCACGACCGGCCCCGCCAACGGCCCGCGCCCAGCCTCATCCACCCCAGCCACCAGACCAGGGACGTCCCAGCAGAGGGAGGCCTGTTCAGCGTGCAAGAAGTTCCTCGATCGCATCGGCGGCCAATGTGGGGGTGTCGCGCAGCAGGCTGCGGTGCATGTCGGCAAAGCGCTGCTCCAACGCCGCGACACGCTGGCGACCAGCCTCTGAAGTATCAAGCCATGCCAGAGTGGCATCGGCCATGGCCGCAGGCGTCGCACGATCTTGCAACAGCTCAGGCACCAAAAATTCACCAGCCAGGATGTTCGGCAGGCCTACCCAGGGCTGCAGCATCTTGCGCTGGGTCAGTTTCCACGACAGCCAGCTCATGTGATAGGCGATGACCATGGGCCGCTTGAACAGTGCGGCCTCCAGCGTGGCCGTGCCGCTGGCGATCAAGGTGACGTCGCACGCAGCCAGTACGGCATGCGACTGGCCTTTGGTGACCTGCACCACTCCTGCCATGCCTGCGCGCTCGACGATCTGCTCAATGAGACTCTGCAATGAAGGCACGGCAGGCAACACCAAACGAACGCCAGGCCGAGCCTTGCGCATCAGATCGGCCGCAGCCAGGAAACGGGGCAGCAAATGTTCGATTTCTGCCCGTCGGCTGCCGGGCAACAACGCCACCACCTCGGCATCTTCCGGCAATCCGAGCACCGCCCGAGCGCCTGCGCGGTCAGGCTCCATCGGCACCACCTGAGCCAACGGATGCCCCACATAGGTGGCGCGGATACCATGCCGCTGCAACAACTCCGGTTCAAAGGGAAAGATGCAAAGCACCAGATCGACACAACGGCGGATTTTCTCCACACGCTCAGGGCGCCACGCCCATACAGCTGGCGCCACAAAATGCACGGTCGGCACGCCCGCAGCCCGCAGGTTGCCTTCCAGGTCGAGGTTGAAATCGGGCGCGTCCACGCCAATGAAAACGCGAGGCGGCGCTTTCAGCAGGCGGTCCTGCAACTGACGGCGGATGCCCACGATCTCGCGGTAGTGTCTCAACACCTCCACGTAGCCACGCACTGAAAGTTTCTCGCTCGGCCACCACACGTCAAAGCCTTGCGCCTGCATATGCGGCCCGCCAATACCCGCCGACGACCAGTCTGGCCAACGGGCCTTCAGGCCGCGCAGCAACTGGGCAGCCAGCAGGTCTCCTGATGCCTCGCCCGCGACCATCGCGACTTGGGTAGCCGCACCGGACTGCTCAGAAACCATCAGCGCACGATCCCGCGCTGGGTGGTGACGCCTTGCAGGAAAGTACGCATCATGCCGATATCGTCCACCGCTTCGGGGAACTGATCGGGCATGGCGGCCATGCGCTCTTGCGCCTGTTCCAGCGTGAGGTTGTCTCGGTAAAGCGCCTTGTGCATGGCCTTGATGGCCGAAATGCGCTGTGCCGAAAAGCCCCGGCGGCGCAAGCCTTCAAAGTTCATGGAGCGCCCGGCAGCGGGCTGCCCCTGCGCCATCACGAAGGGCGGCACGTCGGCAAACAGCAGCGAACACATCGCCGTCATGGCGTGCGCGCCAATGCGCACAAACTGGTGCACCACCGTGAACCCGCCCAGGATGACCCAATCCCCCACCTCCACGTGCCCCGCCAGCTGTGCGTTGTTCGCAAAGATGGTGTTGTTGCCCACGATGCAATCGTGAGCCAGGTGGGTGTAAGCCATCATCCAGTTGTCGTTGCCCAGGCGCGTCACGCCCCCGCCCTGCACCGTGCCGATGTGGTACGTGCTGTATTCGCGGATGGTGTTGCGGTCGCCGATGATCAACTCGCACGGCTCGCCCGCGTACTTCTTGTCCTGGTTGTCCGAACCCAGCGACACGAACTGGTAGACGCGGTTGTCGCGACCGATGGTGGTGTGCCCCTCGATCACGCAATGCGCGCCAATGCGCGTGCCAGCACCCACCTTCACGTGGGGACCGACCACCGTGTAGGGGCCAATGCTGACGCCGCTGTCAAGCTCCGCTTTTGGGTCCACCAACGCGGTGGGATGGATATCCGTCATGCGGCGACTCCTGCGCTCAGGCGATGGTGCGCATGGTGCACATCAGCTCGGCTTCGCAAGCCACTTCGTCACCAACGCGGGTCACGCCCTTGAACTTGAAGATGCCCGCCTTCATGCGCTCCAGCGTCACGTCCATCACCAACTGGTCACCGGGTTCCACCGGGCGCTTGAAGCGTGCGCCATCAATGCCTGCGAAGTAATAGACGGTCTTGTCGTCGGGCGTGACGCCCAAGGTGTCGAACGCCAGCAGGGCAGCCGTCTGTGCCATGGCTTCGAGCATCAGCACACCCGGAAACACCGGACGGTGCGGAAAGTGCCCAGTGAACTGCGGCTCGTTCATGCTCACGTTCTTCAGCGCCTTGATGGACTTGCCTTTTTCGACCTCCAGCACCCGATCCACCAGCAGGAAGGGGTAACGGTGAGGCAGTTGTTTGAGAATCTGGTGAATGTCCATCATGATCTGTTTTCCAAAGCTTTGATGCGTTGACGCAGGGTATGCAACTGGCGCAGCGTCGCCGCGTTCTTTTCCCACTGCGAATTGTCGTCTATCGGGAACACGCCGCTGTACTGGCCCGGTTGGTGGATTGAGCGCATGACCACCGATGCGGCTGAAATATGCACGTGATCGGCCAGGCTGAGGTGACCCAGCACGACCGCGCCGCCGCCAATGGTGCAATGCGCGCCAATGCGCGCGCTGCCCGCCACGCCCACGCAACCTGCCATGGCGGTATGCCGGCCTACGTGCACGTTGTGCCCGATCTGGATGAGGTTGTCGAGCTTGACACCGTCTTCCAGCACCGTGTCGTCCAGCGCACCACGGTCGATGCAGCAGTTAGCGCCAATCTCCACATCGTTGCCGATGCGCACGGCCCCCAACTGCTCGATCTTGATCCACTCGCCTTGGTGCGGAGCGAACCCAAAACCATCGGCACCGATGACCACGCCAGCGTGGACGATGCAGCGCTCACCGATTGAACAGTCCCGTCCGACAACAACGCCCGGCGCCAGCCGCGTTTCAGCGCCAATACGGGCACGGCGTTCCAGCACAGCATGTGCGCCGATGCGCGCACCCCTGCCCACCACCACACCGGCCTCGATCACGGCGAAGGGTCCGACATCCACGCCGGCCTCCAGGTGCGCCCCCGGATCAACGTGGGCTGTCGGATGCACGGATGGTGCAGCCAGCCCTTCCTGCGAATCACGCTGCACACGCCACCACTGGGTCAGGCGCGCGAAATACAGGTAAGGGTCGGGTGTTTCAATGCAGGCCCCCCTCAAGATGGCTTGCTGCACCAGCGCCGGGGGAACGATCAGCGCGCCCGCTCGGGTTTCGGTGATCTTGGCGGCGTAACGGGCCTGGGCGACGAACGACAGCGCATCTGGCTCAGCCGTTTCCAAGGGAGCCAGCCGGGCCACAGCCATGCTCCCCTCACCATGCAAAACGCCGCCCAAGGCGGCGTGGATATCACTCAGCGTGATGGTCACAAAACGGTCCCGGCCATCACTTGGCGGCGTTGTTCAGGCCGCTGAGCACCTTGTCGGTGATGTCGTGCTTGGGGTTGATGTAAACCGCTTCCTGAATGATCAGGTCGTATTTCTCAGCCTCCGCCACCTGACGGATCACACGGTTGGCGCGCTCCAGCACTTGCTGCAGTTCTTCGTTCTTGCGCAGGTTCAAGTCTTCCTGAAACTCACGGCTCTTGCGCTGGAACTCACGGTCCATGTCCACCAGTTGGCGCTGGCGGGTGGTGCGCTGGTTCTCCGACAAGGTGGGAGACTCCTTCTCCAGCTTGTCCGAAGCCGCCTTGAGCTGGCCGCGCAAGGTCTCCACCTCGCGCTCACGGCGGGAAAACTCCTGCTCCAGTTTGGTCTGTGCAGCCTTGGCTGCCGAAGACTCGCGGAAGATGCGGTCGGTATTGACGAAACCGATCTTGAAATCCTGTGCAGCCGAAGCCAGGGTAGCGCAACCAAATGCCACGGCCACAAGAGCCTGGCGGAAAAACATACGTTGAATCGATTTCATCAGAAAGAAGTCCCGATCTGGAATTGAATGCTCTGGGTCTTGTCGTTGTCGAACTTGCGCACCGGACGAGCGTACGCGATTCTAAGCGGGCCCACCGGCGAAATCCAACTGATACCGAGACCCACCGAGGCGCGCAAATCGCTGAGTTTGCTGGACTTGCTGTAGTCGTCGGACACGTTGCCCACGTCAAAGAAGCCAAACATGCGCAAAGTGCGGTCGTTGCCCGCACCGGGGAACGGTGCGATGACCTCGGTGTTCAAGAGAATTTTCTTGGAACCACCGATGTAGGAGAGGGTGCCGGTGGTGTCACCCACCAGGGTGCTGCGCCCGCCCAGCGTACCCGACTCGAAGCCGCGCACCGAACCCAAGCCACCACCGTAGAAGTTCTTGAAGAGCGGGAACGGTTTACCACCCAAGCCCTTGCCCCAGCCCACTTCGGCGTTGAACGCCAGTGTGAACTTCTTGTTCAGGGGAATGTACTGCTGGAACTGGTAGTTGGCCTTGGCGTAGCGTGTATCACCAGCCACGCCCAACTCGCCGTTCACACGCTGCAGGCGGCCTTGGGTGGGCACTAAGGCGCTGTCACGGCTGTCCCGTGCCCAGCCAACGGTCAGCGGAATCGACGTGGACGACTGGCCAAAAGTGTTGCTGTAGTCGCGGTAGGCCAGAGGCAACAAGTTGCCTTCCTCAATACGCGTCTGCTCAACACCAGCACCGAAATAGACAGTATCAATCTCGGTAAAAGGCACGCCGAAACGGATGCTCACACCCGGGGTGACCAGCTTGTAGTCACCTTCCTGGGCCGTTGTCGGTCGCGTGGTACGGTAGTAAACATCCAGGCTGCGCGAAATGCCGTCTGCCGTAAAGTAAGGATCGGTGGTGCTCAGTACGATCTGCTTGTTGTAGTCGCTGGTGTTGACGTTCAACCCGAGGTAGTTACCCGTGCCGAAGACGTTCTCCTGCTGGATGCCAGCCATCAGAGAAAGCTTGTCAGACTGGGAGTAGCCAGCGCCCAAGGTCAAGTTGCCCGTGGGCTTCTCTGCCACCTTCACGACCAGATCCACCTGGTCGGGCGCATCGGGCACGTCCACCGTGTCTACCGCAACCTCGGTGAAGAAGCCCAGTCGGTCAACCCGATCACGCGACAGGCGGATGCGATCGCTGTCGTACCACGAAGACTCCAACTGACGGAACTCGCGGCGAATCACTTCGTCACGGGTGCGGTTGTTGCCTTCCACGTTGATACGGCGGACATAGGCGCGGCGAGACGGTTGCGCACGCAGCACAAAGCCAACGCGGGCATTGTCACGGTCAATCTCGGGCACGGCCTCCACACGGGCAAACGCGTAACCAAAGCCGCCAAAGTAGTCGGTAAAGGCCTTGGTGGTGTCCGCCACATCTTCGGCGTTATAGGCTTGACCGGGGCGGATCTTGATGAGCGATTTGAACTCATCTTCCTTGCCCAGGTATTCACCCTCCAGCTTCACACCGGAGACGACGTAACGCTGCCCCTCGGTGATGTTCACCGTGATGGACATGTCGTCCTTGCCAGGCGCGATGGCCACCTGCGTGGAATCGATGCGGAACTCCAGGAAGCCCCGGGTCAGGTAATACGAGCGCAAGGATTCCAGATCGGCGTTGAGCTTGGTGCGGGAGTACTGGTCAGACTTGGTGTACCAGCTGAGCCAGCCGCCCGTGTCCAGGTCGAACAAATCGCGCAGAGTAGATTCGCTGAAGGCTTGGTTGCCGACGATGCGGATTTCCTTGATCTTGGCAACGTCACCTTCAGCCACGCTGAAGTTGATGTTGACGCGGTTGCGCTCGATGGGGGTGACGGTTGTGGTCACCTGGGCCGCGTACATGCTCCGGCTCAGATACTGCCGTTTGAGTTCCTGCTCTGCCCGGTCAGCCAGCGCCTTGTCGAAGGGTCGCCCTTCTGTCAGGCCCACATCACGCAATGCCTTGCGCAGCACCTCGTTGTCGAACTCCTTGACGCCTGAGAAGCTGACGTCAGCTACCGACGGACGCTCCTCAACGATCACCACGAGCACGTCCCCGGATACCTCCAGACGCACATCCGAAAAGAGGCCCAAGCCAAACAGCGCACGAATGGCTGCAGAGCCCTTTTCGTCGCTGTACGTGTCGCCCACGCGCACAGGCATCGACGCGAACACCGTGCCCGGCTCCACCCGCTGCAAGCCTTCAACGCGAATGTCGCGCACGGTGAAGGGGTCAACAGCCCAGGCGGGCAAGGCTGTCAAAAGGGTGGATACCAGCGCGCCCCAGGCCACACCGAGCTTACGGTTGTTGGAATGTTTCATGGATACGGAAATTCAGCCCAGCAAACGGGCGACATCATTGAACACGGCAAGCGACATGAGAGCAAGCAATATGGCGATCCCGCCACGCTGCAAACGCTCCATCCAGGCGTCCGATACCGGACGGCCAGTCACCCCCTCCCAAAGATAATACATCAGGTGCCCACCATCCAGCACCGGCAGAGGGAGCAGGTTGAGCACGCCAAGACTGACACTGATGAGAGCGAGAAACAGCAGATATGACGAAATACCGAGGCTGGCAGACTTGCCCGCATAGTCCGCGATAGTCAACGGCCCGCTGAGATTCTTCAGAGAGGCCTCACCCACGAGCATCTTGTACATCATCCGCAACGTCAGCGCAGAGACTTCCCAGGTGCGCACAGCCCCCTTCCAAAGGCCTTCAACGGGGTCTGCATACACCGTCACCATATCCGGCGGAGCACCTACAAACGCACCTATGCGCCCCACCCAGCCTTCGCCTTGGGGCTCCGCGCGTGGAGCCACAGTCACCTGAAGCACTTGGCCACCACGCTCCAGCGTCCAGCGCTGTGGCTTGGAAACACCTGTCTGCGGGTTGACCGCCTGACGAATCCGCACACGCAGCTGCTGGCCATCAGACACGGGCACATCGTCCACCGCCCTCACCAGATCGCCCTCGCGCAGACCCGCTGCCTGCGCAGCACCATCAGGCAGCACCTGGCCAATGACCGGCGCCGACCAAGGCGCCACAATGCCAATCCTCTGGAACAACTGGGCATCAGCGTCGTTCACCCCAAGTTCAGCCAGCGGAAGATTCACTTCGCGTCCAGCGCCCTGAGGCCCGTCAGCCACCCAGAGACGCATGTCCTGCTGGGACAAGGCAGCTCGTGTCAGGCCCCAGCGAAGTTCTTCAAACGACTGTACTTCGACAGGTTCTTCATCAGCGGCTGCCGCCCGCAATACCCACTCACCTCCCCGCAATCCGGCCCGCTCGGCCAAAGATGCCGGAGCAGGACTGGAAAGCACAGGCCGAGGCTCCTCCACGCCCATCCAGAAGACCAAGGCGTACAGCAGTACGGCCAAAATCAGGTTGGCAAGCGGCCCAGCCGCAACAATGGCCACCCGCGACCGAAGTGGCTGCGTGTTGAACGCCAGGTGCCGCAACGCTGGCGCGACGGGTGCCTCGCGCTCATCCAGCATGCGCACGTAACCGCCAAGTGGCAAAGCGGCTACCACGAACTCGGTTCCGCTCCGGGGCGACTGCCAGCGCCAGATTGGCTTGCCAAAACCAATCGAAAAGCGCAGCACCTTCACCCCACAGGCAACCGCTATGCGGTAGTGCCCGTATTCGTGAACCGCGATCAGCAGCCCCAAGGCCACCACGAACGCCACGACTGTCAACATCTGTGTTTCCTCAACTTGCGCAACGCGCTACCCAGGCGGATGCCGTGACCCGTGCCTGGGCGTCCACAGCCATGAGGTCTTCAAGGCTGTGAGGCTTGGAGGGCAGGAAGTCCTCCAGAGTTGCATGGTTGACCTGATGAATCTGGTCGAAGCGCAGGCGGCCTTCCAGGAAGGCTTGGACGGCCACCTCATTTGCCGCGTTCAGCACCGCCGTGGTACCGGGTGCAGCGTTCAACGCATCCCATGCCAGTTGCAGGCCAGGGAAGCGATTTGCGTCGGGTGGCTCAAAGGTCAGGGCACCCAAACGGGAGAAATCCAGCGCCTGGGCGCCCGACTCGATCCGCCCCGGCCAACTCAGCCCGTAGGCAATGGGCACCCGCATGTCAGGCGTGCCCAGCTGGGCCACCACCGAGCGGTCGCGGAACTGCACCATTGAGTGGATCACGCTTTGGGGATGGATCACCACCTCGATGCGCTGCGGAGGCAGCCCGAACAGATAACGCGCCTCGATCACCTCCAGCGCCTTGTTCATCATCGTTGCGGAATCGACTGATATCTTGCGCCCCATCACCCAGTTGGGGTGAGCGCAAGCTTCCTCAGGCGTGACTTGCGCCAAAGTGGAGGGGTCGCGCTGTCTGAACGGGCCGCCCGAGGCGGTCAGGATGATCTTCTCTACCCGAGCGTCCCAGGAAGAGGCGTCTTCTGGCAGCGACTGGAAAACCGCCGAGTGTTCGCTGTCGATAGGTAGCAGTGTGGCGCCACCTACCCGCACTGCTTCGAGGAAAAAATCGCCGCCGACCACCAGTGCTTCCTTATTGGCGAGCAGAAGCTTTTTGCCGGAACGGGCGGCCGCCAGGCAGGGCGCCAAGCCCGCAGCACCCACAATGGCGGCCATCACCGCATCAACCTCGGTAGCCGACGCAACTTGACACAGCGCATCCTCGCCAGCGAGCGCCTCTGTCTTGAGATTCAGGCGTCGCAACCCTTCACGAAGCGGCGCCAAATGTTCAGCCGCAATCACCGCGTAAGCGGGTTGGTGCCGCTCGCACTGCCGCAGAAGCGCCTCCCACTGGTTGGCTGCGGTCAGCGCGAACACTTCGAACCTGTCGGGATGACGCTCGAGCACGTCAAGGGTATTGGTGCCAATCGAACCGGTCGAGCCAAGCACCGTCACCCGTTGGCGAGCCCCCTGTCGCTGGCCATGTGTGAAGGAATTCATGCAAGACACCCGGAAACAATCATTGATAGGACACCAGCATCATGGCCAGCGGCATCACCGGCAGCAGTGCATCCACCCGGTCCAGCACACCGCCGTGGCCGGGCAACAGCTGGCTGGAATCCTTGACACCAGCGCTGCGCTTGACCAAGGACTCGATCAGATCACCTGCCACGCTCATGCAAGTGAGGAAAACCACACCCAGCAAAAACAACACCGGCCCCATGGCCCACAGGCGAGCGTAGAGGCTGTCACCGGAACCCAGCCACAGCCACCCCAATGCCAACAAAAGTACGCCGACACCGCCGCTGTACGCCCCCTCCCAGCTCTTGCCGGGACTGATAGCCGGTGCAAGCTTGCGTTTACCAAAAGCCTTGCCGCCAAAGTATGCCGCGATGTCTGCCATCCAGACCAGGAGCATCATGGACAACAGCATGCCGACACCCATGTAGCGGGCCTGCGCCATGGCCCACCACGCCACGCCGATCAACACCAAGCCAACGAGCAGACGAGGCACCCTGGGTACACCAGCCCAACCGGGTACGCCGCGCCGCAACATCCAGGCTGTGAGCAAAACCCAAACAAGCGCAACGGCCTGCCAGAGCCAAGGGGTGTGCACATCAAGCCCCACCTGCCACCAGATGGCGCCAAGAAGCACACCCAAAGCCAGACCACAGCCCCAGGCCAGCAGGCCATGAACACCATTCAGGCGTGCCCATTCCCAGCCCGCACCGACGATCATCACAAGGGTCAAGGCGCAGAATGGCTCGGGAGATGGGTAAAACAACGCCGGCAGCAAAAACGCCAGCAACACCAGCGCAGTGATCACGCGTTGCTTGAGCATGCCTGGTCTCCCGGTGTTTCAGAGCAAGGCCCCTGCAGTTGTTCAGAGATGCGGCCAAAGCGGCGCTCACGCCCGCCATACCAGGCCAGAGCCCTGTCGAACTCCGCCTCATCAAAGTCCGGCCAGAGGCAACCCGAGAAATACAACTCGCTGTACGCCAACTGCCAAAGCAGGAAGTTGCTGATGCGCACCTCACCCCCCGTACGGATCAGAAGATCGGGATCGGGCACATGAGACAAGGAAAGAGCCCCCGCCAGAGAATCCTCGGTGATTGGTTCACCTCGGTCGGCCAGTTGGCGCGCCGCCTGGACAATATCCCAACGGCCACCGTAGTTGAAACACACGTTCAACGTCAGGCGCTGGTTGTTGGCCGTCTCTTGCTCCGCCTTGATCAGCCCATCGCGAACTGCAGCAGACAACACGCTGCGGTCGCCTGGGAAGCACAAACGGACGCCCGCATCGGACAAGGCTGGCACCTCGCGGGCCAAAGCCTTGGCCAGAAGCCCCATCAAGCCGGACACCTCGTCGGCAGGACGCTTCCAGTTCTCAGAGGAGAAAGCAAACACCGTCAGGACGCGGACACCTTTGTCGATGCTCCAGCGCACCGTCTGGCGTAAAGCCTCCACACCCTGGCGATGCCCTGCCAGACGGGGCAAAAACCTTTTTTTCGCCCACCGGCCGTTGCCATCCATGACGATGGCTACATGCCCGGGCACGGCCGAGGCGGGACTGTTCTTTGATGTCAAACCCATGGAGTCCAGCCCCTGAGCACAGGCATAGCCCGGCTCAGATGGCCATCAGGTCCTGTTCCTTGGCAGCGATGAGCTTGTCAACTTCCGTGATCATGCGGTCGGTCAGCTTCTGGATCTCATCCTGAGAGCGGCGCTCATCGTCCTCGGAGGCCAGCTTGTCCTTGACCAGCTTCTTGACGTGGTCGTTGGCATCGCGGCGCAGGTTGCGAATGGCGACCTTGGACTGCTCACCTTCGGCACGCACAACCTTGGTCAACTCGCGGCGGCGTTCCTCCGTCATTGCCGGAATCGGCACACGGATCAGGTCCCCCTGCGAAGCAGGGTTGAGCCCCAGATCAGATTCACGGATGGCTTTCTCGATCTTTGCACCCATGCCCTTTTCCCAAGGAGCGACACCAATGGTGCGGGCATCCAGCAGCGACAGGTTGGCCACCTGAGAAAGCGGCAGCATGGAGCCGTAATACTCCACCTGCACGGTATCCAGCAGCTGCGGGTTTGCGCGGCCCGTGCGTATCTTGGCCAGGTTGTGCTTCAGCGCCTCCAGGGACTGATGCATTTTCTGATCGGCATTTTTTTTGATTTCGGAAAGTTCCATCTCTCACCTCTCGTTGACGGTACGACGCCATAAGCCCGCACCAGCCTGTGTCAAACGTGCACCAGGGTGCCTTCGTCGTCGCCCAGCACCACGCGGCGCAGGGCACCCGGCTTGAAAATGCTGAACACGCGCACTGGCAGGTTCTGGTCGCGGCAAAGGGCAAATGCCGTGGCGTCCATCACCTGCAGCTGACGAGTCATGGCTTCGTCAAAGCTGATGGCCGTGTAACGCGTAGCCGTTGGATCTTTCTTCGGGTCAGCAGAATACACGCCGTCCACCTTGGTGGCCTTGAGCACGATCTCTGCACCGATCTCTGCACCCCGCAGGGCCGCGGCCGTGTCGGTGGTGAAGAACGGATTACCGGTGCCTGCGGCAAAAACCACGACCTTGCCCTCTTCCAGGTACTGCAGCGCCTTTGGGCGGACGTACGGCTCTACCACCTGCTCAATGGAGATCGCGGACATCACCCGGGCGGTGACGCCTGCCTTCTGCATGGCGTCGGCCAAAGCCAGGGAGTTCATGACCGTGGCCAGCATGCCCATGTAGTCAGCCGTGGCGCGGTCCATGCCGACCGAGCCGCCTGCCACTCCGCGGAAGATGTTGCCGCCGCCAATGACCACAGCAACCTCTACCCCAAGGCGGGTGACTTCCGCCACCTCCTCAACGATGCGCACGATGGTGGCGCGGTTGATGCCGAAGGCGTCGTCACCCATGAGGGCTTCGCCGGACAACTTGAGGAGGATGCGCTTGAGGGCTGGCATAGGCGGCAGTAGTGGCAAATTTTTCCGATTTTACGGGCTATGTTGTGACAACGGCCGACCCCGGGTGGGATCGGCCGTGTAATTTTTTGCAAGCGAGCCTCACGGCAAGCTTGCAGACTGAGGCACGTCAGGCGCCTTGAGCAGCGGCTTGAGCAGCGGCCACTTCAGCGGCAAAGTCTTCCACCTTCTTCTCAATGCCCTCGCCCACCACGAACATGGTGAAACCCTTGACATTGGTGTTGGCGGACTTCAGGTATGCACCCACGGTCTGCTTGCCGTCTGCGGCCTTGACAAACACCTGATCCAGCAGGGAGACCTCTTTCAGGTACTTCTGCACGGAACCTTCCACCATCTTGGCAACGATGTCAGCAGGCTTGCCGGATTCAGCAGCCTTTTGCTCGGCAACGGAACGCTCCTTGGCGATCAGGTCTGCAGGCACGTCAGCGCCAGACAGGGCCACAGGCTTCATGGCGGCGATATGCATCGCGGAATCCTTGGCAGCAACTGCATCGCCCTCGAATTCCACCATCACACCAATACGCACACCGTGCAGGTAGGAGGCCAGTTGGCCGCCACCGCTGTAGCGCTTGAAGCGGCGGATGGTCATGTTCTCGCCGATTTTGCCGATCAGGCCCTTGCGCACTTCTTCCACGGTGGGGCCGAAGCCTTCCATGGACAGGGGCAGTTCAGCCACGGCAGAGACGTCAGCCGGGTTGTTCTTGACGACCAGCTGAGCCACGGCGTTGCAGAAAGCCAGGAACAGGTCGTTCTTGGAAACAAAGTCGGTTTCGCAGTTGACTTCCACCAGGGCACCGGTGCTGCCTTCAATGAAGGAAGCCACCACGCCTTCGGCGGTGATACGGCTGGCGGCCTTGCCGGCCTTGTTGCCCAGCTTGACGCGCAGGATTTCCTCAGCCTTCTCCATGTTGCCGTCGGCTTCGGTCAGTGCCTTCTTGCACTCCATCATGGGGGCGTCGGTCTTGGCGCGCAGTTCTGCGACCATGCTTGCGGTGATTGCAGCCATCTTTTTACTCCGTCTGAGCGTTGAAGCTCAATGATTCAATGTCTGAATGGATTTTCGGTTGCAAAAAAGGGGCTGCTCGAGCCCCTTCTTGCACGGGCACAGACGATCAGGCAGCGTCTTGCACTTCGACGAATTCGTCGCCACCCTGGACAGCCTTGACCACATCGGTCACGGCAGCGTTGCGGCCTTCCAGGATCGCGTCAGCGATGCCACGGGCGTACAGAGCGACAGCCTTGGCGGAGTCGTCGTTGCCGGGGATCACGTAGTCGATACCTTCGGGGGAGTGGTTGGTGTCAACCACGCCGATCAGGGGAATGCCCAGCTTCTGAGCTTCAGCCACGGCAATCTTGTGGTAACCCACGTCGATCACGAAGATGGCGTCGGGCAGCGCATTCATATCCTGAATACCGCCAATGTCCTTCTCCAGCTTTTCGATCTGGCGATTGAAGGTCAGCTGCTCTTTCTTGGACATGCTGTCCAGGCCAGCTTCCTTCTGGGCCAGCATGTCTTTCAGGCGCTTGATGGAGGTCTTGACCGTCTTGAAGTTGGTCAGCATGCCGCCCAGCCAACGCTGCTCGACGAAAGGCACGCCTGCACGACGGGCTTCCTGAGCCACGAGGTCACGCGACTGGCGCTTGGTGCCCACCATCAGCACGGTACCGCCATTGGCGGTCAGCTGACGCACGAACTTGGCAGCCTCCTCGAACATCGGGAGGGTTTTTTCCAGGTTGACGATGTGGATCTTGTTGCGATGGCCAAAAATGAAGGGGGCCATCTTGGGGTTCCAGAAGCGGGTTTGGTGACCGAAGTGGACACCGGCTTCCAGCATTTCGCGCATGGAAATGGACATGATTGTTAATCTTTCCTGAGGTTTGGACTGAAATCAGGCCCCGATCGCCAGCAGAAACACTGCCAGCAACACCCGGGTGGGCCTGTTTGCGATTGTCTTTGCCGTACGCCGCACCTGAAGCAGACGCGCTGTGAGCAGCAAAGCCTTGGGATTGTAACACCTTTGCTGACTTGATGCTCGTGCGACACTTCAACCATGCGGCACATACTCCCCGAATCGCTCCGGAACCCACTCCCGCTTCACGGGGGAGAGAAAACACGCCACATTGAACGGGCCGCTCAGGCCCAGCTTCCGCCACACACGCTGATGGAGAGGGCTGGGAATGCGGTTTACCGCCTAGCTCGGGCGCTCTACCCGCACGCCAGGCATATCTGGATTGCCTGCGGGCCAGGCAACAACGGGGGCGATGGCCTTCTGGCGGCAGCAGCCTTCAAGCAAGATGGCCTGACCAACGTGACCGTGACTTGGCGAGCCGATGAAACCCGACTCCCCATCGATGCTCAACACGCTCTGGCGCGCGCCCGCGCTGCTGGCGTCGCTTTCGCAGACTCTCCCCCAGCAGACGCTGACTTTGCCATAGACGCCCTGTTGGGCCTGGGCATCCGCACCATGCCACAGGGCCGAATAGCTGAAGACATCCACGCGCTCCTGACACTTGAGCGTCCCGTTCTTTGCGTGGACTTGCCGAGCGGCCTGCATCCGGACACGGGCACTTGGCTGGCGGACCACCCCGTTCAATCTCGCGCACCTCGCCACACCCTTTCATTGCTGACGCTTAAACCCGGCCTGTTCACAGGACAAGGACGCAACGCATCAGGCGACATTTGGCTGGACGACCTTGGCATCGACGCCACCCCCACCGAACCAGACGCCCTGCTTCACGCACCACATCACCCCTCTATAGCGCGCAGGCAGCGCCACGGCGCACACAAGGGTCAACACGGCGATCTGATTGTGCTGGGCGGACAAAGTGTGACCTTCAATGGCCAAGGCATGACCGGGGCAGCGCTCCTTGCGGCACGCGCAGGGCTTTTTTCAGGCGCAGGCCGCGTATATCTGGGACTGCTGGGCGATACCGGCGCTGATCGAATGGTCGTCGACCCTGCCTGCCCCGAACTGATGCTCCGCAACGCCGACGAACTGGCACATAGCGACTTGGCAGGCACCGGCACGACAGTGTGCGGCTGCGGCGGCGGAATGGCTGTGCGCGGTGTCCTGCCTCACGTGCTGGAACGTAGCCCCAGATTGGTGCTGGACGCCGACGCCCTCAACGCCATTGCAGACGAACCAAGGTGGCAACAAACCCTGGCCAACAGGAAGCGCCTGGGTCAAATCACCGTGCTCACGCCACACCCCCTGGAAGCCGCACGCCTTCTGGCCACCGACACCCGAACCGTGCAGGCGGACCGCATCGCGGCCTGCAAGCAACTGAGCGACAAATTCGGATGCACAGTCATCCTGAAAGGATCTGGAAGCATCGTCTGCGCGCCTGGCTTGACACCAGCGATCAACCCCACAGGCAATGCACTGCTGGCAACGGCTGGCACGGGGGATGTACTGGCTGGCGTGCTTGGAGCCATACTCGCAACCGAACAATCCGCCTGCGACACCAAACGAGCGTTTGAACTTTCGTGTGATGCCGTCTACCGCCACGGCCTGGCGGCAACGCGATGGCCTGCCGAAGCGCCCTTCACCGCCAGCTTGCTGGCAGCGGCCATGACGCCAGGCTGATGCCAGAGCCTGGGGGCACGTCAGGTGATGAGCATCAGTGCTACTTGAAGAAGAATGATCAAGACCAGCACCGACAGATCCACACCGCCGATCTGCGGGACGATGCGCCGGATGGGGCGAAGCAAGGGATCAACAAGCCGCCCCAATGTGCCGTGCAGGGGCGACATGGGCTGAACCCAAGAAATCACCGCGTAAGCCACGGCCAGAAGCATCAAGCCTTGCAGCACGGTGCGCAACAGGAACAGAACGGCCTGCAACGGTACGGTCACGGTCCACCCAAGGTTGAGCACGCCAGGCAGACGCCCGCCAAACAGCATGTGCAAGACGGCGGAATAGCACAGCGCCAGCAGCAAGGCAGCCAGAAAGCTGCCCCAATCCAGGTTGGATTGCACCCAACCACGCGGCAGCGTCTTGCGCAAGGGCACAACGATCCAGTCGGTCAAGGCCATCACGAAAATGCCAGGTTGCTGCGTCATGCGCATACGCCTGGTGTTCATCCACCCCCGCAGCAACGCAGCCCCAACCAGGAAGAAAAACAGGGTATCGACAAGAAACAACAGTACACGCATGGATCAACGCTTGCCTTTTCTGGATTTGCCCGCTCCGGAACCCTTACCCGGCGGCCTCGCGCCCCGGCTGCCTCTTGAGGGTCTCGTCGCACCCGCTGGTTGACGCCCCTGCACAGGGAATGCAGCACCACGAGCCTTCTTGCCGCCATTGCGGCGCGCGGAAGTATCGGCGTCTTCAGACCCGGTCTTGTCTCGCATGGCTCGCATGACAAGATCGGCATCATCCCGGACCAGCCGGAAGTCTATTCGACGGCCGTCCAAATCGACCCGGCTGACCTGCACCCGAACTTTCGAGCCCAGCGCGTACCGTATGCCCGTGCGCTCTCCACGCAATTCCTGGCGCGCCTCGTCGTAGCGGAAGTACTCCCCCCCAAGTTCGGTGATGTGCACAAGGCCTTCGACATAAAGGCTGTCGAGCGTGACGAACAAACCAAAAGTGGTGGCCGCCGTAACCACGCCGCTGTACTCCTCACCCAAACGCTCGCGCATGTACTTGCACTTCAACCAGGCTTCCACGTCGCGACTTGCCTCGTCAGCTCGGCGCTCGTTGGCACTGCAATGCAGGCCTGCAGCCTGCCAGCCCAAGGTGTCGGCAGAGGGTTTGGGCTTGCGCGCCTTATCAGCGGCGCCCGCACCTCTAGCTGCAAGACGCTTGGCCAGCTTGGCCTGCGCCTCGCCGGGGGTTGGCAACACTGGGAGCTGATACTTGCCACCGGCAAGCACAGCCTTGATCACCCGGTGCACCAGCAAGTCGGGATAGCGCCGGATAGGGCTGGTGAAATGTGTGTATGCCTCGAAAGCGAGACCGAAGTGCCCCATGTTCTCAGGGGTGTAGATGGCCTGCTGCATCGAACGCAGCAACATCTGGTGAATCTGCTGGGCATCGGGGCGGTCCTGCGTGGCGTGCGCGAGTTCCTGAAATTCCGACGGGCGCGGCTCATCGCTCACGTTGTGGTGAACACCCAGCGCCTTGAGGTACTGCCTCAGGGTTTCCAGCTTTTCAGGGGTGGGACCCTCATGCACCCGGAACAGCCCGTGGTGCTTGCTTTGCGAAATGAACTCCGCCGAGCAGACGTTGGCCGCGAGCATGGACTCCTCGATCAAGCGGTGCGCCTCGTTGCGGGTGCGCGGCACGATCTTTTCGATACGACCCGACTCATCGCAGACGATTTGCGTCTCGGTCGTTTCAAAGTCAACTGCGCCACGGCGCTCACGCGCGGCCAGCAAAGCTCGGTACGCGTCGTACAGATTCAGCAGGTGCGGCACCAATGGCTTGCGTTGCTGCGCTTCCGGCCCCCGAGTGTTTTGCAGAATGGCCGCCACCTCGGTATACGTCAGGCGACCATGACTGAACATCACTGCCGGGTAGAACTGGTAGGCGTGGATGTCGCCTTTGGCGGTGATGAGCATGTCGCAAACCATGCACAGGCGCTCCACCTCAGGATTCAAGGAGCAAAGCCCATTGGAGAGCTTTTCGGGCAGCATGGGAATGACCCGGCGCGGGAAGTACACGCTGGTGGCCCGGTCGTAGGCGTCGATGTCGATAGCCGAGCCCGTCTCCACGTAGTGACTCACGTCGGCGATCGCCACCAACAGGCGCCAGCCCTTGCTTCGCCCCACTCTGGCTGGCTCGCAGTACACCGCGTCGTCAAAGTCGCGGGCGTCTTCGCCGTCAATGGTCACGAGCGGAACGTCTGTCAGATCAACACGCTGACGCTTGTCCGCTGGCCGCACCTTGTCAGGCAGCGCGCGCGACTGCGCCATTGCCGCATCAGAGAACTCGTGAGGCACGCCGTACTTGCGCACAGCAATCTCGATCTCCATACCGGGGTCGTCAATGTCCCCCAGCACCTCTTTGACGCGCCCCACCGGCTGACCATACAAGGCGGGCGGCTCTATCAACTCAACCACCACCACCTGCCCGGGCTTTGCGGAGCCCGTTGCACCTTTGGGAATGAGCACGTCTTGGCCGTAGCGCTTGTCTTCCGGCGCAACCAGCCACACGCCACCTTCCTGTAACAGCCGACCAATGATGGGCGTGGCTGAGCGCTCGATGATTTCGGTCACCCGCCCCTCGGGGCGCCCCCTGCGGTCCTGCCTGACGACGCGCGCCTTGACGCGATCCTTGTGCAGCACCGCGCGCATTTCATTGGGCGGGAGGTAGACGTCGGGCTGGCCGTCGTCGCGCAGGATGAAGCCATGTCCATCGCGGTGGCCGGAGACGACTCCCTCAAATTCGGCCAGCAGATTTTGGTATTTTTCTTTCACGCAGTCTTTCGCACTCTCAAAATTCCATGCTAGAATAGCAGCTTCTGAGACGCCCAGGTGGCGGAATTGGTAGACGCACTAGTTTCAGGTACTAGCGCCGCGAGGCGTGGAGGTTCGAGTCCTCTCTTGGGCACCAATCATAAAGAGTAAAGCTTGCAGATTTCGGTCCGCAAGCTTTTTTCTTTTGCAGCCTCGAAATTCATTACACCGCAAAGCGTCGGCGGAAAAACGCAATAAAAACCGTGCTAGAATTCAGGGATTCCTGAGATGCCCAGGTGGCGGAATTGGTAGACGCACTAGTTTCAGGTACTAGCGCTGAGAGGCGTGGAGGTTCGAGTCCTCTCCTGGGCACCAAAAAGTTTAAAGGCTTGCAGTATTGCAAGCCTTTTTGCTTTTCTGCGGATGCTATTTGATGAAAGAGGCGCAAAGCGCCTCCTCGTCAAACTGGAACACCCACCAGATCATGCCCCTGTGCCGACACGATGCGCGCCTTCACAAAGTCGCCCACCTTGTAGGTTTTGCTGATCTTTTCCGGCGGCAGCAGGCGAACGACGCCGTCGATTTCTGGCGCATCTGCATAGCTGCGACCCAAGCCGCCTTTCTTGCCCAGCCCGCTAGCCTGATCGACCAGCACCTGCATGGTGGCACCCACGCGCCGCTCCAGCCGAGCTGCCGACACACGCTCGGCCACGGCCATGAAACGGGCACGGCGCTCCTCTCGCACTTCATCAGGAACCGCACCGGAGATCTCATTGGCAGCAGCACCCTCTACAGGTGAGTAGGCAAAGCACCCTGCCCTGTCGATCTGCGCCTCCTCCACGAAGTCCAGCAGGTGCTGGAACTCCTCTTCCGTTTCGCCAGGAAAACCAGCGATGAAGGTGCTGCGCACGACGATATCAGGGCACAGCTCGCGCCAGCGCTGAATGCGCTCCAGGTTCTTTTCACCGCTGGCCGGGCGCTTCATGCGACGCAGCACATCCGGATGGCTGTGCTGCAACGGAACATCCAGGTAGGGCAGGCACAAACCTTCGTTCATCAGCGGAACGATCTCATCCACATGCGGATACGGATACACGTAGTGCAGACGCACCCAGGCACCGTGTTCCCGCGCCAGCTCACCCAAGGCGCGAACCAGGTCGAACATGCGTGTCTTCACGGGCTTGCCATCCCAGAAACCGGTGCGGTACTTCACGTCGACGCCGTAGGCCGAGGTGTCCTGGCTCACCACCAGCAACTCCTTTACGCCAGCCTCGAACAGCTTGCGCGCCTCGGTCAGCACGTCACCCACAGGGCGACTGACCAGATCGCCACGCATGGACGGGATGATGCAGAAGGTACAACGGTGGTTGCAGCCCTCGCTGATCTTGAGGTAGGCATAGTGGCGCGGCGTGAGCTTGACGCCCTGCGGCGGAACCAGATCTACAAACGGATCGTGCGGCTTGGGCAGGTGCTTGTGCACCGCCTCCATCACCTCGTGCGTGGCATGCGGCCCGGTAACGGCCAGCACCGACGGATGCACCTGCTGTACCAGGTTGCCGCCACCTTCGCCCGAGCGCGCCCCCAGACAACCCGTAACGATGACCTTGCCGTTGTCGGCCAGCGCCTCGCCAATGGTGTCCAGACTCTCCTTGACGGCGTCGTCAATAAAGCCGCAGGTGTTGACGATGACGAGATCGGCTCCCTGGAAGGTCTTGCTCGTCTGGTAGCCCTCAGCGCTGAGCTGCGTGAGGATGAGTTCGGAATCGGTCAGCGCCTTGGGGCAACCAAGGCTGACGAAGCCCACCTTGGGCACGGCGGCACCCGATGCGGGCGATTGAGGAGAAAGAATGTCGGTCATGGGCCCCGATTGTCTCAGGTCGGGGCCAAACCGTCAGCCAGAGCGCGAAGTGTCAGCGCTTGACGCCCATGGCTTCCAGCATTTTCTCCTGCATCTGCGTGAAGGCAGCCATGCCAGGCACCACAGGCGCCTGCATGCCCATGAACTGCTGCCAAAGCTCTGGCGTCCAGCCTTTGGCGGGGTCTGCCATGGACTTTTGCAGATCCATGAAAACCTGGAGGTTTTTCTCGAGGTAAGACCCCATGTAGCCTTGCATGGCATGGCCGTAGAAACGGATGATGTTGGCCAGCATGTTTTCAGAGAACAGCGGCACACCCGCCGTTTCCTCTTCCAGAATGATCTGCAACAGGATGCTGCGCGTCAGGTCATCGCCGCTCTTGGCGTCACGCACGACGAAAGGCGTGGCCTTCATCACGAGCGCCTTGATCTCGGCCAACGTGATGTAGGAGGAGGTGTCGGTGTCGTAGAGGCGGCGGTTGGGGTACTTCTTGATCACGCGAACGGGGGACGGACGCGTGGCCGAGGCATCAGCCTGGTCGTTCTGCACTGAGCGGACTCCTGTCGAGAAAGTGGGCGCCAGCATCAAACATGGTGCTGGCAGCATTCTTCTCATTCTAGAAACATTTGCCGCCAGTGCGGCGCAGGATTTACCCTGCCATGCTGCAAGGCAGCATTCAGAAGCGAAAAAGCCCTGCTTCCGTGAAGAAAGCAGGGCTTTTGTATTGGTAGGCGCGATTGGACTCGAACCAACGACCCCCACCATGTCAAGGTGGTGCTCTAACCAGCTGAGCTACGCGCCTGGGTCGGTTGCAAGCCTTGCATTGTAGCACGACTTTTTGAGCTTTTTCAACGTCTCCTCACCACTTGCACACCAGGCACATCGGACACGGCCGACATGACCCGGGACACACGCATGGCGTCGGGCACTTCGACGGTAAAGGTCATCCAGGCAACACCTTTGACAGATTGCGTCTGCACCCCGATGACGTTGATCTTCTCGCGAGCGAAAGCATCCGAGATGTCGCGCAGCAAGCCTTGCCGGTCCACGGCTTCGACCGCCACGTCCACAGGGTAGAACGCTTGTTCTCCGCTCTTGGGCTTGGCGCCGCTCCACTGCACGTCAATCACCCTGCCCGGCTGCCGTTTGGCCAGATGGGCGAAGTCGGGGCAATCGGCCCGATGGATGCTGACACCCTTGCCCCGCGTGACAAAGCCGCGTATCTCGTCAGGCGGGGCTGGCTTGCAGCACTTGGCCAGCTGGGTCATGAGGGAGTCAACCCCCACCACCAGCACACTGCCCTGCGGCGCACGCTCCTCGGAACGGGCCTTCTTGAGGATGACTTCGTCTGGCGTGGGCGAAGCCTCCACGGGGTTGAGCTGCTGCTCGATGGCGCGCAGCGAGAACTCCTCCTTGCCTACCGCCTCGAACATTGCCTGTGGGCTTGCAAACCCCAGAGCCGACGCGAGGTCCTCCAGCGCCACGGATGTCTTGCCCTCGCGCTGCAGCAATTTTTCCACTGCCTCACGGCCACGCACAGCGTTGTCTTGCGCCGCCAATGCATTGAACCAGGCGCGCACCTTGCTCTTGGCCCGGTGGCTGACGAGGTAGCCCTGCTCGGGGTTGAGCCAGTCGCGCGAAGGTCCGCCCTCCTTGGCGGCGACGATCTCCACCGTCTGACCGTTTTGCAGCGCGGTGTTCAGCGGCACCATGGCACCGTCTACGCGTGCGCCACGGCAACGGTGGCCCAGGTCGGTGTGCACGGTGTAGGCAAAGTCCACTGGCGTGGCGCCGCGGGGGAGCTCCACGATGGCCGCGTTGGGCGTCAATACGTAGATGCAGTCGTCGAACAGGTCTTGCGCGGCACCGCCCAGGTCGCGCTGCCACGCCAGCAGTTGGCGCAGCACGGCGATCTTGGCGTCGTACTCGGAGCCAGCGGTAACGCCCGCATAACCCTTGCTGCCCGCCTCTTTGTATGCCCAGTGGGCGGCAACGCCATGCTCTGCATGATCGTGCATGGCCTGGGTGCGGATCTGGATCTCGAAGGCCCGCCCCTGCGCATCCCGAACAACGGTGTGCAGCGACTGATAGCCGTTCGGTTTGGGTTTGGCGATGTAGTCGTCAAACTCCTCTGGAACGGGATTGAAATGCGCATGAACGTAGGCCAGCACACGGTAGCAGTCGTCAACTTCTGGCACGACGACACGCAATGCGCGGATATCGAAGACCTGCTCAAAGTCCAGCGATTTGCCCCGCATCTTCTTGATGATGCTGTAGATGTGCTTGGGCCGCCCCTGGACGGACGCCTCGACGCCCTGTGTACGCAGCGCCTCCTCAAGCCCCAGGCGGACTTGCTCGACGTGGCTCTCGCGCTCGACGCGCTTTTCGTCGAGCAGGCGCGCTATCTGCTTGTAGGTGTCTGGCTCCAGGAAGCGGAAGGAAAGGTCTTCCATTTCCCATTTGACCTGCCAGATGCCCAAGCGGTTGGCCAGCGGTGCGAAGATGTGCAAGGACTCGCTGGCCAATCCTTCGTCAGGCAGCGTCTTGGAAGCAGCGTGGTAGCGCAGCGTCTGCAGGCGTGACGCCAGCCGCAGAAGAACAACGCGCAGGTCGCGCGAGAACGCCAGCAACATCTTGCGGACGTTTTCCGTCTGGCTGGCATCCAGTTCGGATGCTGGCGTCTTTGCGGAAACGGCCGACAAGCCCGTTTGCTCCTGCAACACCTGCCGCTGAGCACGAACCTGCGCCGCCTTCAGGCGAGCCTGGCGCTGCAACTGGACCAGCTTGGTGGTTTCCACGGCAACGGTGGCGTAGTCGTTGCCAAAAGCCTTGGCAATGACTTCCTGCGGCCGATTGAGGTGTTGGCAGGCATAGACGAGGTAGGCGCAGGCCTGCATGTCCGTGCCGCCCCCCATGAGCGCGAGGATACCGGCCACGGCATCTGCATGGGCCAGGGTGTTCTCACCACTGTCCAGAGTCTCCCCGGCCAGCAACGGCTCTGCAAAGGCGCGTGCGCGCGTCAAAGCGGCGTGACCTGCACCCGGCTGGCCAGACAGCGCCGTGGCAATGGCCGTGCGGCTTTCGTTGGATTCGCGGACTTCGACGTTCATGGTGATAGCAGGAAATCTCGCACTGCGGTCACCTGGTCGGCGGCCACAAGCGTGGGGGCATGCCCCACACCGCCGAACTCAACACAGCACGCCTTGGGGCCACGCCCGGTCATGGCCTGGGCAGTGGCTGGAGACAGAAGGTCTGAGTCTGCACCGCGCAACAGCAGGGTGCGCGCGGTGATCGCGTCGTACATCTGCCAGAGCATGGCCTCGCCGTCGCGCGCAGCCTGCTGCGCAGCCTTTGGGTCGGCCGACAGCATGGCCCGGAACGGCACGGCGATGGCTGGGTCGTAGTGCAGTGTCCACCCCTCTTGCAAGGGGCGCAACATGGGGCGCGAAAGCGCCAGCCATTGCTCCGGGGTGTGTGGTCCAAACCCTTGTGAAACGGCCCACATGGCATCAGCCGCCGCCTGTTCGGTCGGGTACACCGGCTGCACGCCCAGATAGGTGCCAATACGCTGCAAGGCCTCCCATTGGATCACCGGGCCAACATCGTTGAGTACCAACCTGGAAATGCCCATGGCTGGCTGCGACGCCAGCGTGATGCCAATGAGTCCACCCATGCTGGTGCCGACCCAGTCGATACGCAGAGCGGCGCCGTTGTCGCCCCGTGCGGCGGCATGGCGTTCGCGCAGGTGCGCCAGGAGCACGGCCAAGTCGGTCGCGTAAGTGGGAATCTGGTAGGCCATGGGATCGGCCAACCAATCGCTGTGGCCACGGCCTGCAACGTCCACGCACACCACGCAGGCGTGAGGCGCCAGCGCCTGCGCCAAAACGTCGAAATCGCGCGACTGGCGGCTCAGACCATGCACGCAGACCACCACGTGCCCGGGGCACGCCTCGCCGGTAGCGTTCCACTCCCACCAGGCAATGCGGCGTTCCTCGCTGTTGCGCCCCCTGGGACCGGGCACGTCTAGGTAGTGCAATACGGGTTCCATCTCTCTGTTCCCTTCGGAAGCAGGCCATTCGGCGCTCTGGGCTTCCGTGATAATGGCCGCCAAAGCCTCGCGGGGAAATTGAGTTTTCCGCGAACTGGCCATGCGGCTGGTGCTTGCTGTGATCGTAATGGAAACGCCAACGGAGAATCCAACATGCTGAAAAACAAAACCGCACTCGTCACCGGCTCCACCAGCGGCATTGGGCTGGCCATTGCCAAGGCATTGGCGCGGCAGGGTGCCAATATCGTGCTCAACGGCTTTGGCGATGTGGAAGCCGCCAAGGCCGAGGTCGCGGGGCTGGGTGTGCAGGTGCTCTACCACGGTGCGGACATGAGCAAGCCCGCCGAGATCGAGGACATGATGACGAATGCCGCCAAGGCCTTCGGCCGGGTGGATGTACTGGTCAACAACGCGGGCATCCAGCATGTGTCGAACATTGAGGACTTTCCCGCGGAGCGCTGGGACGCAATCATCGCCATCAACCTGAGCAGTGCTTTCCACACCACCCGCCTTGCCCTGCCTGCCATGAAGGCCGCGAACTGGGGCCGCATCATCAACGTTGCATCGGTGCATGGGCTGGTGGCGTCGGCGCAGAAATCGGCCTACGTGGCAGCGAAACACGGCATCGTGGGTCTGACGAAGGTGACGGCGCTGGAGAACGCCACCACGGGCGTGACTTGCAACGCCATCTGCCCTGGCTGGGTGTTGACGCCGCTGGTGCAGAAGCAAGTAGACGCCAAGGCAGCCGCGCTGGGGCTGAGCAACGAAGAGGCCACCAAGCTGCTGTTGGGGGAAAAAGAGCCTTCGATGCAGTTCACCACACCCGAGGAACTGGGTGAGCTGGCCGTGTTCTTCTGCTCGCCCGCCGCCAACAACGTGCGCGGCGTGGCCTGGAACATGGACGGCGGCTGGGCTGCCCAGTAACCCCCAGGCTTACTTGAGCTGGACGCTGCCAGAGACGGTGACCTGCACCGTGCTCTTGCCCGGCTCCACGGGAACCGGGGCAGCACTGGCGGCGGCCATGTCAGCCATCGCGGCCACGCGCAAACGGGGCTGCATGACCGGTATGTCGCCGGAGCTTACGGACACCTCGCGCAATTCGTAGCCGCTGAAGCCGAACCCCTTGGCCACGCTGGCAGCGTTGGCCTTGAACTGGCTGATCGCCTCCAGGCGAACGTCGTCTTCGAGCTTGCGGCTTGCCTCCCGGCTGAGCGAGAAGGACATCTGAGAGATCGTCATACCCGGAATGCGCCCGGCCAGTGCCGACACCTTGGCCACGTCGCGCCCTTGCAGCAACAGCTCCGCACTGCCCTGCCAACCAGCAATCTGGCCATCCCGGCCGTAGCGCGGCTGAACCGTGAAGCCGCCGCTGCTGACCTCCACTGCGCCAGCCTGGGCACTCGCGCGAGCCTGAGCCAACGCGTTTTCCAAAGACACCTTCAACTGGTTCTGCACCGTTGCTGCATCGTTGGCCTGATGGCGAGCCGCCAGAACCACGGTCAGCCAGTCTTGCACGGCTTCGCGTTGTGCGCTGGCGCTGAGTTGCACAACCTGACGGGGTTCTGGCAACATTTGGGCGTGAGCCATGGCCGCGCCAGTCAGACCCGCAGCCAAGATGAGGAGAGACACTCGGTTTGCTCGCATGGCAATAGTCGTTGTGTTGAACATGCGCACAGTTTGCCTGCTTTTGGCCCATAGCCTGATGTCGGCCCCGCTCGCACCAGGCGAAGGTTGGCAACAACTGTAACCAGCTGTGAAGCCGCGGTCTGGACCTTGGGCAAATGCGGTGCTGCCTGTCACAATGCCCCTTGTTACATTTGCCGAGCAACATGATGGCCCAGACCCCACACCGACCCGACCGAATTCTGGTGGTGGATGACGATGCCCGCATCCGCGACCTGCTGTACCGCTACCTGAGCCAGGAAGGCTTTGACGTGCTGCTGGCGGAAGATGGGCGAGCCCTGAACCGGGTACTGCTGCGTGACGCGGTGGATCTGATCGTGCTCGACCTGATGATGCCGGGCGAGGATGGGCTGAGCATCTGCCGCCGCCTGCGCTCACAGAACGACCGCACGCCCATCATCATGCTGACGGCCAAGAGCGAGGACGTGGACCGCATCGTGGGGCTGGAAGTGGGAGCCGATGACTATCTGGGCAAGCCCTTCAACCCTCGGGAACTGCTGGCACGCATACACGCGGTGCTGCGCCGCCGCCCGCCGCCCGAAGTGCCCGGAGCCCCGTCAAGCGAGATGGAGGTTGTTCGCTTCGGCCCGTTTGAACTGGATCTGGGCAAACGCACGCTCAGCAAGAACGGGGAAGACCTGCCTTTGACCACGGGCGAATTTGCCATGCTCAAGGCATTGGTTCGCCACCCGCGCCAGCCGCTGTCGCGGGACAAGCTGGCCCAGCTGGCCAGGGGCCGGGAATTCGAGCCTTTTGACCGCAGCCTGGATGTGCAGGTGTCGCGCCTGCGCAAGATCATAGAAACTGACCCCTCAGCACCGCGCTACCTGCAGACCGTGTGGGGGGTGGGCTACGTCTTCGTTCCGGATGACCCTAGCGATCAGTAAGACCCCAGGCATCAGCCTGTTCTGGCGAACGTTTCTGTTCCTGAGCGCGCTGCTGCTGGGTTGCATTCTGGCGTGGTTCCAGACGTTTCGTGCTCTGGAGGAGGAACCGCGCGCGGTGCAGAGCGCGACCCAGCTGGCGTCGCTGGTCAACTTGACGCGAGCCGCCTTGATGCACGCAGACGCGATTGCGCGCGTGTCTTTGATCAAGACACTGGTCGATCAAGAGAACGTGCGGATTGCCGTGCGGGAGCCTACAGACACGTTCTTGCCTTACGACCGTGACGCGCTGAGCCAGCACGTCCGAGAGGCCCTGGCGTCGCGCCTGGGGAAAGAAACCATTGTGGCCCGGGAGGTGAATGGGTTCCCGGGGCTGTGGGTGGGCTTCAACATTGGCGAAGAAACCTATTGGCTGCTGGCCGACCCCGAGCGCGTAGGTACGGTGGAGGGCACCACGTGGCTGGTCTGGCTGGCGATAGCAGCAAATCTCTCCCTTGTTGGCGCGGTGCTGATAGCCCGGCTGATCAATCGCCCTCTCAAGAAACTTTCCGTAGCAGCAGCCCGCGTTCGCGAAGGTGACTTCCAGGCCAGCCATTTGGATGAGGACGTGCCGACCAGCGAGATCCGTGAAGTCAACATCGGGTTCAACCGCATGGCTGAACGGCTGCACAAGGCCGAGGCAGACCGAGCCTTGATGCTGGCAGGCATCTCGCACGACCTGCGCACCCCTTTGGCACGCCTGCGCCTGGAAGCCGAAATGAGCGTGAACGACGAGACCGCACGGGCCAACATGGCGGCGGACATCGATCAGGTCACGGCCATCATCGACAAGTTCCTGGACTATGCCCGTGCTGATCACGCCAAGCTGGAAAATGTGGAACTGGCTGCCGTTCTGGATGCAGCGTTGCAGCGCCAACCGCCTGATGAGCTGACGATAACGGTAGCGCCCTCGCCTGCCGCCCGCGTACACGCTGACCCGGTGGAACTGCGCCGGGCCATCACCAACCTGCTGGAAAACGCGCGCCGCTATGCCCGCCATGACGACGAGCCAGCAAAGGTGGACGTCAGCTGGCACAAACAAGGCCCCTGGCTGGAACTCACGCTGCGGGACCACGGTCCGGGGGTGCCGGAAAATCAGGTCAAACGGCTGACGGAACCCTTCTTCCGGGGTAACGAGGCCCGCACCGCCGCCACGGGGTCTGGCCTGGGCCTGGCGATCGTGAGCAAGACCATCGCCCACATGGGTGGCCAGTTCGAACTGGCCAATCACCCAGAGGGTGGCCTGATCGCGCGCCTTCGCCTGCGAGCAGTCTGAATCTCAGGTAGCCACCAGCAGCGCAACAGCCCGCGCTTCGATGCTCAACCCCTGTCCCACGGGGCCCAGGCGCTCTGCCGTCTTGGCCTTGACGTTCACCCGGTCCACCGGCACCTGCAGCAGCTGCGCAATGCGTTCGCGCATGGCTGCCTTGTAGGGCGCCAGCTTGGGCGCCTGTGCTACTACGGTGGCGTCCACATTGCCCACGGTGAACCCCTCCGCCTGCACGGCACGCAGGGCTTCGGCCAGCAGCACCCCCGAATCGGCCCCGGCGAAACGTTCGTCGGTGTCGGGGAAGTGGGTGCCAATGTCACCCAGGCCCGCCGCGCCTAGCAAGGCGTCGGTGATGGCGTGCAGCAGTGCGTCCGCGTCGGAGTGGCCCAGCAGGCCGCTGTGGTGGGGCACATGCACGCCCCCCAGAATGAGCGCCCGACCGGGCACCAGCGCATGAACGTCCCAGCCCTCGCCAATGCGAAAGGGAACGGCGTGTTGAGACGAAGAAGCAGTCATGGCTTTTGTTCACGCAGCTGGAGCAGGGCCTCGGCCAGCGCGAAATCCTCCGGGTAGGTGACCTTGAAATTCTGGGCGCTGCCACGAACAAGCAAGGGCTGCCCCCCATGTGCCTCGATGGCGCTGGCTTCGTCGGTGATGCCTTCAAAGCCCCCTGGCTCAGCTTGTTGCAGCGCGCGCCGCAGGTCGCCCAGGCGAAACATCTGCGGCGTCTGGGCCAGCCACTTGTCTGCCCGGTCGACCGTGGCGGTGGCACGCATGACACCTGATTCGGCAACTGCGGCCTTGAGCGTATCTGGCAAGGGCAGCGCGAGCAAACCGCCCACGGGGTCCCCGAGGCATGCGCGGATCAGGCTCTGGATTTGAGCTGGCGTGATGAGGCAGCGTGCCGCGTCGTGCACCAGCACCCAGTCTGACTCACGGGCACCAGCGGCGTGCAACGCTTGCAGGCCGTTGAAAACACTGTGGGCTCGCGTGGCACCGCCCACCCGCCACACATGAACACGGGGGTCTGGCTCGGCCATGACCTGGTCGTCTGGCGCGACCACCACCGCCACGCCCACCAACTCTGGCACGGCCAGAAAGGCACGCAAGGTGTGGTCGATGATCCGCGATCCCGCCAGCACCTCGTACTGCTTGGGCCGGTCGAGCCCGGAGCGGCTGCCGCTGCCCGCGCAAGGAATCAGCGCGTAACAGCGCGCGGTAGCGTCCAACGCCTGTGGCAGTTTCAGGGCCTGGGCGAGGTCAAATGGCTGTGCAGGTGTGGTCATCGTTGCGTGGATTCTAAAATCACTCCCTTGCCAAACCCCGCCCACACCCAGGAGCGGGGTATTCGTTTTTGCCTTGCGAGCCCCGCCCCGATGGATCTGCCCAAACTCACCCCCGGAAAACGCTACGCCCTGCCGCAGCCCATTGGCTCGGCGGACGCATTGTTGCTCGCAAAGCTAGGCTTACGGGAAAAAGCCGCCGGGCGCCCAGTGGCCATCGTCACAGCCGACGCGAGCGACGCCCAGCGCCTGCTGGACGAACTGCCCTTCTTCGAGCCGGAGCTGCGCTGCGCGCTCTTCCCCGACTGGGAAACACTGCCTTACGACAGCTTCTCTCCGCACCAGGACCTGATCTCGGAACGGCTGGCCACGCTGTGGCGCATACAGCAGCGCGACCAGGAACAGGGGGCGGACGTGGTGATCGTCCCGGCCACCACGGCGCTGTACCGACTGGCGCCGCCCGCCTTTCTGGCGGGCTACACCTTCGAGTTCAAGGTAAAGCAGAAGCTTGACGAAGCCAAGCTCAAGGCCCAGTTGACGCTGGCGGGCTACCAGCACGTGACGCAGGTGGTCAGCCCCGGCGAATACGCCGTGCGTGGCGGTTTGATCGACCTTTTTCCCATGGGATCGCCCGTGCCCTACCGGGTGGACTTGTTCGACGACGAGATCGACTCCATCCGCACCTTCGACCCCGACAGCCAGCGCAGCCTCTACCCCGTGCCAGAAGTGCGCTTGCTACCCGGCCGAGAATTCCCCATGGACGACACCGGGCGCGCCAAGTTCCGCGCCCGCTGGCGCGAGCTGTTGGAAGGCGACCCAACCAAGAGCCGTATCTACAAGGACATGGGCAACGGCGTGGCCACGGCAGGCATCGAGTACTACCTGC
>CAMLOF010000006.1 GCA_946481585.1 uncultured Macromonas sp.
GTGCGGCCCGAGATCAAGGTCATCGGCGTGCAGATGAACGACTCCGACGCGATGATGCAGTCGGTGGCGCAAGGCGAACGCGTCACCCTGCCCGACGTCGGCCTGTTCAGCGACGGCACCGCCGTGAAGCTGGTGGGCGAAGAAACCTTCCGCGTGGCGCGTGGCCTGGTGGACGAGTTCATCACCGTGGACACGGACGCCGTCTGCGCTGCCATCAAGGACATCTTCGTTGACACGCGCAGCATCGTTGAGCCTGCGGGCGCGCTGGCCGTGGCGGCCATCAAGAAGTACGTGGCGGCGAACAAGACCAAGGGCGAGACCTACGCGGCCATCCTGTGCGGCGCAAACATGAACTTCGACCGCCTGCGCTTCGTGGCCGAGCGCGCCGAAGTGGGCGAGGAGCGCGAGGCGCTGTTCGCGGTCACCATCCCCGAGGAGCGCGGCAGCTTCAAGCGCTTCCTGGAGGCCATTGGCGGCCTGCCCGGTGGCCCGCGCAACGTCACCGAATTCAGCTACCGCATCAGCGACGCCAAGGTGGCCCACGTGTTCATGGGCCTGACCACCCACGGCAAGGGCGAAAGCACCAAGATTGCCACGAACTTCGAGAAACACGGCTTTGCCACGCTGGACCTGACGCACGACGACCTGGCGCAGGAGCACATCCGCCACATGGTAGGTGGCCACTCGCCGCTGGCGCAGGAAGAACGCCTGCTGCGCTTCGTATTCCCGGAGCGCCCGGGCGCGCTGTTCAAGTTCCTGAGCCTGATGCGGCCCAACTGGAACATCAGCCTGTTCCACTACCGCAACCAGGGAGCTGACTACGGCCGCATTCTGGTGGGCCTGCAGGTGCCCGACAAGGACGGCAAGGCCTTCCAGAAATTTCTGGACACCCTGGGCTACCCCTATGTGGAAGAGACCCAGAACCCGGTGTTCCGGCTGTTCCTCAAGGCCTGACCCACCACAGGCAGCGCAACGTGCAAGGCATCAGGCACTTTCTGCTGGCGCTGCAGTTCTTCACGCGCATACCGGTGACCGGTGCGCTGGCACGCTGGGTGGGTTTCAGCCCCGCCATGCTGCGCGCCAGCGCCGCGCACTTCCCTGGCGTGGGCCTGGTGGTGGGTTCGGTAGCCGCCGTGGTCTACCTGTTGCTGTGCCTGCACCTGCCGGGCACCAGTGCCACGCCCTGGGCGGCGGCGGTGCTCAGCACCTTCGCCACCATCTGGGTCACCGGTGGCTTCCATGAAGACGGTCTGGCCGACCTGACCGATGGCCTGGGCGGGAGCTACAACCGCGAGCGTGCGCTGGAGATCATGAAGGACTCGCGCATCGGCGCCTTTGGTGCCATGGCGCTGGTGCTGGTGCTGCTGACCAAGGTGGTGTTGTTGGCCTTGCTGGGCCAGGTGTCGCTCAGCATTGCCGCGCTGGGCCTGGCCCTGGCCCATGTGACGTCGCGCACCTGGCCCCTGCTGACCATACGGCTGTTGCCCCATGTGGGCGACACGGCGCAGAGCAAGTCCAAACCCCTGGCAGACCAGATAGGCAACGCGGCACTGGCCGCTGGCGCCTTGTGGTGCGCGCTGGCGGTGACTTTGGCACTGTGGCTGACCGATGCCTTGCCTGCGCACTGGAGCGGTGGCCTGCCCACGGCCCAAGCGCAAGCCGAGGTGCTGCTGTGGGGCGTGGCGGGCTCGGCCCTGGGCTGGCTGGCGGTGCACAGCCGCCTGGCCCGCCGCTTGCAAGGTTTCACCGGCGACGGCCTGGGCGCCTGCCAGCAGATCAGCGAAATCGCCGCCTACCTGGCCATGGCACTGGCCCTGGGCTGGCGCTGACGGGCCATGCAAGCCCCCCTTGAACTCTGGCTGGTGCGCCATGCGCGTGCGCTCGTGGAACCTGGCACCTGCTATGGCCGCAGCGATGTACCCGCCGACCCTACCCATACCGAAGAGACCGCCGTAGCTCTGACTGCAGCGTTGGCCAAAGTGTCTGCACCGGGCTTGATGATTTGGTCCTCCCCCCTGCAACGAACGCAAGCATTGGCACAAGCGCTGGTGCAGCAGTGGCCTGCCGCCTTGCACATGCATACCGACCAGCGTCTGGCCGAGATGGACTTTGGTGCCTGGGAGGGGCAACCATGGAGCGCGCTGACCGCAGAAGACTTCGCCCCTTGGGACCAGAACTTTGCCCACCACCGCGTGGGTGGCGGCGAAAGCGTGGCCCAGTTCATGGGCCGGGTGGCTACCGCCTGGGACGACTGCCGCCACACCTGCCAGGAGCGGGGGATCACGCAGGTGGTGTGGATCACGCACGCAGGCGTGGCGCGGGCGATGGCGCTGCTGCACAGAGGCGTTACCTGCCCAACGCAAGGCAGCGAGTGGCCCCGCGAAGCCCCCTCCCCAGGGCAGTGGCTGGTTCAGCATTGGCCCGCACCCGGCTGAGCTAAGATGGCAGCGCCATGTCCACCTCACCCAGTCTGGAACGCCAACTCGTCGTCGCCATCTCATCAAGGGCGCTGTTCGACTTTGAGGAAGAAAACCTCATCTTTGAGCAGGGTGACGACCGGGCCTACATGCGTCTGCAGCTGGAAAGGCTGGAGCAGCCCGCCCGGCCCGGCGTGGCGTTCTCGCTCGTACAGAAGCTGCTGAGCTTCAACGACGCCGGCAGCAGGCGGGTAGAAGTGGTCATCCTCTCGCGCAACGACCCGGTGTCGGGCATGCGCGTGTTCCGCTCTGCCAAGCATTACGAACTGCCGATAGAGCGTGGTGTTTTTACGCGGGGCATGCCGCCGTGGCGCTACCTGCGCCCGCTGCGCGCCAACCTGTTCCTGTCAGCCCACCTGAGCGACGTGCGTGCCGCGCTGGACGCCAGCGTGCCTGCTGCGCGGGTGTACCCGCAATCGGTACGCGCTTCAGACGCGCACCCGAACGAAGTGCGCATCGCGTTTGACGGTGATGCGGTGCTCTTTTCTGACGAAGCGGAGCGCATCTACCAGACCCAGGGGCTCAAGGGCTTCCAGCAGCATGAAGTGAGCAAGGCGGGGCAACCGCTGCCGGGCGGCCCGTTCAAGCCCTTGCTGGAGGCGCTTCACCGCCTGCAGAGCGAAGGCACGGCGCAAATGCGCATACGCACGGCGCTGGTCACCGCACGCAGCGCCCCTGCGCACGAGCGCGCCATCCGCACGCTGATGGATTGGAACATCGAGGTGGACGAGGCCATGTTCCTGGGCGGCCTGCCGAAAGGCGAATTCCTGCGCGAGTTCGAGCCCGATTTCTTCTTTGACGATCAGACGGGGCACATCGAATCGGCGGCACGCCATGTACCAGCCGGGCATGTGGCCAGCGGCGTCAGCAACCCGCTGCCAGAGGCCTCAGATCACGTTGCGCCACTGTGACAGGGCGCGCAACAAAGCGCGGTTGACCTGATCCAGTGAAAAACCCGCTTCGGCACAAAAAGCCGAGAGGTGCTCCACCTGCTCCGGGTCTTCCATGCGGCGGGCAATGTCCAGGTAGACGTGATACGGCCCGCTTTGGCGCAAGAGGGCATCGCTCACGGCATCCGCAACCGGCACGCGCCCCAGCGCCACACCCAGGGGTTCGTTGGTCAACTGCGCCAGGCCCGAGAACAGGCCCGTGACGTAGATTTCGGTGGCCAGGTTGTTCTGCGCGCCAGCGTTCATGAGCTGCGCCATCAACTTGCCCCGCAGCACCAGTGACTGCCTCACGGGGAACAAGTCCACGTCGGTGGCGGAACCTGGCATGAGCTCCAGCAACCAGTCGCGCAGGCGGGTCTGCCCCAGCAGGAAGAGCGCCTGACGCACGGTTTCAACCTGGCGGGTTGAGCCGAACAATGGGGAATTCACCAGCCGCAACACACGGTGCGTCAGCACCGCGTCCTGGTGGATGAGGTGTTCCACCGCGTCCATGGACGACTCGTGCATCAGCGCCTGCTGCACCCGTACCAGCGTGCGCCGGTCCACGGGCACGCCGTAGCGCTGGTGTGCCTTCAGCACGTCTTCGGCTGGCCAGCCACACACGCCCCAGCCTTTGGCATCGTCCAGCACGTGAGCCGCCAGCGCACGGGCGCCAAGGCGGTGGTAGAGCTGCTCCGGCAGCAAGGGGGTCTGCTGGGCACCGGGCTGCCCTTTCTGCTGGGCGGACACCATCGCCTGCGCCACCTGCTCGGGCCACAAGTCCAACAGGTAGCGGAAATTCTTGGCACCCGTGCCGTTGCCCAGGGGACGCGCACGCGCCAGCGGCGCACGTTGCACCAGCCGGTGACCAACACGACGGGCCAAGGCCACGGCCTGCACCACCTGGGGCGGCGTGTATTCGCCAAAGTCCGGCAGCTCCAGCCAGATCGAATCGTGCGGGTTGAAGGCAAGGGCCTGCAACAGTTGCGTTTGGTCAGTGAAGGAAACCAGCAGGAAGGGCGCGTCGTGCGACCACTCGTCTTCCAGCACCTCGAGCAGATGTGCAGCATCCACCGAATCCGGGTGCAGCGCGCGCACGCGCAGACGCACGCCGATCAGTTGGCGCTTGGGACCCCAGATGGGTTGATAGGCAAAGGTGACGTGCTCAAGGATGTTGAATGCCATACATCAGGCAATGTACTGGAAGAGCGAGAGCTTTTGCACCTGCCCGTACGATTGCAGCGCTGCCTGCAGGCCCAGCTGTTGAGACTCGAAATCCGAAATGCCTTTGACCATGTCCAGGTCGGTGAGGTTGGAGAGCTGCTGCTCGTGTCCGACCGCGCGGTTCTTCAGTTGACCATCGATGGTCTCAGCCCGGCGCAGCCACTCGCCCAGCCGGCCGCGCACCAGTTGCAGCCGGTCCAGCCCGGTGCTCAGTTCGGCATGAGAACGGGAGAGTTCTTGCGTCAGATGGGCCTTGGAGTCGGCGGGGCCGGGGTTTTCCACGGCGTCGATGGTGCGTTGCAGAGTGGCGAACAGGTCATCAGCCTGGCTCGGGCTGACGGTGAGCTTGGCACCCGGTGCCGCGCTGCCCGAGAGGGTCAGCTGCAAACCTTCAAACTGCACGGAAGCGTTGTTGAGCTTGACAGACTCACCAGGGGTGTAGGCCCCCAGATCGGCGTTGGGCGCCAGCACGGTAGACGTGCCCGTGCCCTTGTCGAAGCGCGTCACGCGTGCCTCCAGACGGCCCGCTGCGGCAATCACCTCGATCTCATAGCGCCCCTGTGGCGTGACCGAACTGTCAAATGGCAGCACATTGCTGTTGATGGCGCTTGTGTCGACCACGCCGCTGGTGGCGGCGTACATGCCACCCTGGTTGTGTTCAACCACGAAGGTTCCGTTGCCCGTGAGGTTGCGCATCAACGCATGCTGACCATCCACACGGTTGGGAACACTGGTGTCGGTAGCGGCGGTTTGCCCGGCAATGGCTTGGTATTGAACCCCTGCCGTGGCACCGTACACGTCGGCAAAAGGCTTGCCCAGGGTATTGGTCACGCCCAAGCCGCCGAGCAACGCATTGCCTTCGGTGTCCTGGGTGTTGGCCAGACTCAGCAACTGGTCGCGCAGGCTGCGCAACTCCTGCGCAATGCTGGTGCGGTCGCCGTCAGACAGCGCCGTGTTGCCTGCCTGCACCACCAGTTCCTTGACCCGGTGCATCAGGTCCACGGCTTCGCCCATGGTGCTTTCGGCTTGCTCCAGTGCGGCCTGGGAACGCTGCAGCGCGCGCTGATCGGCTTCCACACGCATCAAGCGGTTGGACTCGCGTTCGGCCAGGGTTGCCGCCACGGGGTCGTCGGTGGCGCGCAGCACGCGCTTGCCCGCAGACAACTTTTCCTGCAGCTGTGTCAGCTCGGAAGTGCGCTGTGAGATGCGCGTGATGGTGGCATCGTAGGAATTGGCTGTGCTGACGCGAAAGTAGCTCATGTTGGCTCTCCGGTTCAACTGAAGGTCTGCAGCAGGGTGTCGAAAAGCGACTGCGCCGTCTGCAGGAATTTGGCCGAGGCCTGGTATGCCTGCTGGAATTGAAGCAGACGCGCGGCCTCTTCGTCCAGGTTGACGCCAGCCTGGTTCGCTCGCGCACTTTCGGCAGCTTCAGCCACGCCAGACGAAAACTCCGCAGCGGACTTGGCGCTCTGGATACTGGACGACACTGCCGAGAACACGGGAATGTAACCGTCTGACAGCGTGTAGCCGTCCAGCGCCACCGCGTCGCGCAGCGCCAGCAGCGCCTGACCGTTGCCTGCGTTCTGGGTGATGGTTTCACCTGCCGCAGGCGGGCGCACGGTGAACACATCGCCCACGGTGGGCGCACCACGCAATGTCAGGCGAAAGCCGTCCACTTCGATAGGCTGACCAGAGGTGAATGGCACCACCGTCGTTCCACCGTCTGTGGTGTAGCCGCCGCTGACGAATTCGATGGTCGTACCCGTCCAGCCGCCGGGCGGCGTCTGCCCGCCCGGGCGGTAGAGGGACTCCACCTCCAGCGTGCCAGAGTTGTCAGGGTCAGCCTCCACCAACACCGGGCTGGCCACAGCCAATTGCGACGGCGAAGTGAGCGCCACCCGCATCTGCTGAGCCACGTTGGCAAAGGGCCTCAGCAGTATCTGGTCGCCTACAGCGCCAGAGGTGGTCTGCGTCAACCGCAGGCCATCAAAGTTGAGGAAGTTGCCCGGTGCTGCGGGGAAGGACACATCCACCGCGGTGCTGGACGAAAAATCCGTCCCGTCGAAATACTTGCCGTCGCTCAGGCGGCGTATCTGCACCTGGTTGGCTGCGGTGTAAGAAACCGTGTAGTCGCTGGCCTGGAACTCGGTGGGAGCATCCAGGTTGGAAGGGTCCACCGCCAATGACAGCACTGCTGCCACCGATGGCTCCTGGATGACGGATGTACTGAAATTGATCGATCCGAACAGCGCCTGCCCCGCGTTGCCATTCAAATCGATACCGGCCATGTGCTGGCGGTTGGTGAGTTCTGCCATCGACAGGGCCAAGCGACCCAGCTGGTTGCGTACGTCCCCCACGTCGTTGTTGTAGAACTGCAGCAGGCCAGCCAGTTCACCGCCACCCAGCAGGTCGTTGTTGATGCGGGCGTTGGAACTGCCCAGCGAAAGCGACAGGCGCCCGGCCACGTCTGCCGTGGGCGGGTTGACCAGCTGGTTGGCCGAACTGCCCAGCACCAGCGGATAGCTGCCCGCGATGAACACCGTCAGCGACTGGTCATCCGCCTGGAGCGTGTTGGTCTGCACATACTTGTTCAAATCGCGGATGAGCTTGTCGCGCTGGTCCAGCAGGTCGTTGGGGCTGCGCCCAGAGCCGGACGCTTCAACGATCTTCTGGTTCAGCGCGGCAATGTCCTTGGCAATCCGGTTGACGCTGCCGATGCCCGCCTCGATCTGGGTGCGCGTGGTCACGGTCAGTTCGTCGAGCTGACTGGCCGTCTGGCGCATGCGTCCGGCAATCTCCTCGGCAGTGGTCAGCACCACGCCACGCGCAGTCTGGTTGGTGGGCGAGGCCACCACATCGGCCCAGGAGTTCAAGAAACTGTTGAGCTGCTTGCCCATGCCATCGTCACCCATGGGAAACAACTGCTCCAGTTGTTGCAGGCGCGAATAGCGGATGGAGTCTGCAGACGCGGACGCCTGGCTGAGGTTGGCTTCGCGGGTCAGGAAGGTGCTGTAGCTGCGCTCAATGCCAGCCACCTCCACGCCCTTGCCGTAGTAGCCATTGCCGAAGAGCTGCCCCGGTACCTGCTGCAACTGCACCGTCTGGCGTGAATAGCCTTCGGTGTTGACGTTGGCGATGTTGTGACCAATGACCTGCAAGGCGGCCATGTTGGTGGTCAATGCGCGGCTGGCGATGTTGAGGCTGCTCACGTGGTCTTCCTTTCAGCCTCAGGCCTGTGCACGCTGCAAATTCAGCGTGGCGTTGATGGCTCGGCTGAGCTTGGCCGCGTACTGCGGGTCGGTGGCGTAGCCGCCTTGCTGCAGGCTGGAGGCAAAGCCCTGCACCGAATGCAGGTTCTGCATGGCCTGCGCGTAGCGCGGGCTGTTGCTGATCAGGCGGGCGTAATCCCGGAAGGAGTCGGCATAGGAGTCGTAGGCGCGAAACTTTGCCGTCATCTTGCGCGGCTCGCCGTTGACATATTCCGTGGTGGTGACTTCGGCAACCTTGCCCTTCCACCCCGGCCCGGCCTTGATGCCGAACAGGTTGAAGGCGTTGCTGCCATCCGCATGTCGGATCTCGCCCCGGCCCCAGCCGGTCTCGTGCCCGGCCTGACCGATCATGAAGCTGGCCGGAATACCCGTTTCGCGCGAGACCTGCTGTGCCGCATCGCGGTGCTGGTTCACAAAGTTGGCCTGGCTCACCGTGGGCCGCAGCGCACCCGGCGTGGCGCGCACGCTGGCGTCGCTCTGCTGCCCGGCGCCTGCCGGACTCACCGGCGACACCTGCTGCGACAGCTGCTTTTCGATCATCTCGCTCAGGCCGCCCGGCATGCCCGTCATCATCTGAGCCCACTGCTGGTCGAGCAGTTGCGTGCCCAGGTCGCCCTCTTCGCTGTCCATCAGGCCACTTTTCATGCTGGCGTCGCGCATGCTCTTGAGCAGCTCCTGCATGAACAGGGCTTCAAACTGGCGCGCCGTTTCCTTGATGGCCGAGCGGGCATCCTTGCCCGCCTGGGCATTGAGGCTGTTCAGCGCCTTGGAATCGACGGCCAGGCCGCGCTGATTCGCCAGGCTCAGGGTTGAGGGGTTCATATCACCTCCAGGTCCGCCTTGAGCGCGCCAGCAGCCTTCAGCGCCTGCAGGATCGCCACGAGGTCCTGCGGCGTGGCGCCGAGCGCATTGAGCGCCTTGACCACATCACCCAGCTGGGCAGACGCCTCCATCTGGATCAGCGCACCGCCTTCCTGGTTGATCTGGATGTTGGCTTTTTCCGTGACAACGGTTTGCGCGTTGGGAGGCGCGAACGGCCCTGGCTGGCTGACCACCGGGGTGGAGCTCACGCTCACCGACAGGTTGCCGTGCGCCACCGCACAGGCGCCCAACGCCACCTGCTGGTTCATCACCACCGATCCCGTACGGGCATTCACCACCACGCGCGCCTGGGGCGTCGGCAGTTCCAGAGAAAGCTCTTCAATATCGGCCAGGAATGCCACGCGCGCATCGGAATTTGGCGGCGCGAACACACGTACCACCCGCCCGTCCATGGCCTGTGCCGTGCCCTGGCCCTTGGCGCGGTTGATCGCCTCGGCCACGCGCCGAGCGGTCTGGAAGTCAAAGGCATTCAAGGTCAGGTCCAGCGTGTCGCCAGACAACAGCGGTGATGGCACTGCACGCTCCACCTGCGCACCAGCCGGAATGCGCCCGGCGCTCAGATGGTTGATCTGCACCGAACTGCCGCCAGCGGAAGCCCCTGCCCCGCCCACGAGCATGCTGCCCTGGGCCAGTGCGTAGACCTGACCGTCCACGCCACGCAGCGGCGTGGTGATGAGGGTGCCGCCCCGCAGCGACTTGGCGTTGCCCACGGACGAAACCGTCACGTCGATCATTTGCCCCGGCCGGGCGAACGCTGGCAGTTGCGCCGTCACCAGCACAGCCGCAATGTTCTTGGGTTGTGCCACCACGCCTTCCGGCAGGGTGATGCCCATCTGCTGCAGGTAGTTCGCCAGGCTTTGGCGGGTGTAGGGCATCTGCTGCGACTGGTCGCCCGTGCCATCCAGCCCCACCACCAGGCCATAGCCGGTCAACTGGTTGCTGCGCACGCCCTGCACGCCTGCCACGTCCTTCACTCGTGTGGCGTAGGCTGGCGCAGTACCCAGAAGGGCAATGGCCGAAAAGGCCAGCAAAAGGCTGCGAAGGGGGGAAAAAACAAATCGGTTCATAAGGCACTACCTCGTGAACCGATTGTCGAAAAACTTTAGAACGGTAAAAGCATCAAAAAGAACCGGGAAAGCCAGCCAAATGTTTGCGCATCGTTCTGCGCACCCCGTCCGCGAGACAACACGCGCACGTTGGCCAACTGCGTGGACAGCACCGTATTGCCCGGCTGAATGGTGCGCGGGTCCACCGTCCCCGAGAACTGCAGAACATCCACGTTCTGGTTCACGCCAATCTGCTTTTCGCCGATCACCACCAGATGCCCGTTGGGCAGCACTTCGGTCACCGTGGCGGTGATGTTGCCCGTGAAGGTGTTGTTGGCCGAAGTGGCGCCATCACCATTGAAGGTATTGGACGAGGTGGCTCCCGCCTGCAACTTGCCGAGGAGGGAGCTGTTCAGGTAAGGGAATGCCGAAACACCTGCACTCAACTCCGACTCCCGGTTCACCTCGGACGACGAGGACTGCGACGCAGACAACCGTTCCGTGATGCGCACGGTGAGCGTGTCGCCCACCAGCCGCGCGCGGTGATCCTCAAACCCCGGCCGGAAGGTGGAAGCGGCGTACAGGCTGCCTGTGGCGGGCATGGACTGCGCATTCTGGGCCATGGCCTGCTGCGGGTACTCCAGCCGCTGCGGCGCCTTGGCCAGGTCCACGTCGGGAATTTGCGACAGGCTGGCACAACCCGCCAGCCACCCAGCGGCAAGCAGGCTGGCCGCCACGCGGGCACACCGCCCACCACGAATAAGGTTTTCAGACTTCATGCGTTCACTCCGTCGGGCGCCTCATCAAAGCTGCGACAAGCGCTGCAGCATCTGGTCAGACGTCTGGATCGCCTTTGAATTCATCTCGTACGCCCGCTGGGTCTGGATCATGTTGACCAGCTCCTGCACCACGTTGACGTTGGAGCCTTCCAGGTAACCCTGCATGACCTGCCCAAGCCCTTCGGTACCTGGCGTGCCCGTGGTGGGGTTGCCGGAAGCCAGCGTTTCCGTAAACAGGTTCTGCCCACGCGGCTCCAACCCGGCCGGGTTGATGAACGTTGCCAGGTCGATGGTGCCCGCCTGCTGGGGCGCCGAACTCGTTCCTGAGATCACACTCACCACACCATCCGCGCCGATGGTCACGCTGCGCGCATCGGCAGGAATCGTCACCCCCCCGAGCACGCGGTAACCGCTGGACGTGACCAGTTGCCCTTGCGAGTTCACCTGGAACGTACCGTCCCGCGTGTAAGCGGTGGTGCCGTCGGGCATTTCGATCTGGAAGAAGCCGCCACCATTGATGGCCACATCCAGGCTGTTGCTGGTCTGCTGCAGGTTGCCCTGGGTGTAGGTGCGAGCGGTAGCCACCGTACGCACGCCCAGGCCAATCTGCAAGCCTGTAGGCAACTCCGACTGTTCCGACGTGTTGCCCCCAGCCTGGCGCAGGTTCTGGTAAATCAAGTCTTCAAAAATGGCCGTGCCGCGCTTGAAGCCCGACGTGGACACGTTGGCCAAGTTGTGGGAGATGACGTCCAGCTGCGTCTGCTGGGCCTGCATGCCCGTCTTGGAAATGTTCAGGGAGTTCATCATGGCAGTTCTCCTGTCAGGTTGGTGTGCGTCAGCCGTTCAGGTTGAGCAACTGGGCAGCGGTCTGGTCGTTCTTCTCGGCGTTTTGCAGCATGCGCATCTGCACCTCGAACTGCCGCGCCACCGAAATCATGCCCACCATGGCCTCGATCGGGTTCACGTTGGATCCCTCCAGCATGCCGTCGGCCAGGCGGGCGTCGTTGTCTTGCGGCATGGGGTTGCCATCGGCACTGCGAAACAGTCCATCGTCCCCACGCTTGATCTTCAAATCCTCGTTGGGCGTGACCATCTTCAACCGCCCAATCGCGGTAATGGGCTGCCCAGGCACGCGGGCAGACACCGTGCCGTCCGACGCGATCGACACCTCCGAGCCAGCGGGCACGTTGATGGGCGCGCCGCCGCCGTCGAGCATGGGCAGGCCCGCATGGCCCACCAGCACGCCGTTGGCCGACACCTGCAAGGCACCCGCACGGGTGTAGGCCTCGGTACCGTCCAGTCCCTGGATGGCAAAGTACGCCTTGCCCACCGCCGCAATGTCCAGGTTGCGTCCGGTCTGGCTCATGGTGCCCGGCGCGTCCAGGTGGCCTGCCGTGGCCTCCAGCGCATGCACGCGGGTACTCGCACCCTCGCCGCGCAGCGGCACGGCCCGGAACGTGGCCAGTTCCGCGCGAAAACCGTTGGTGCTGACGTTGGCCAGGTTGTGCGAGAGCACCTGCTGCCGGTGCATCGCAGCGTTCGCGCCGGTCGAGGCGGTGTAGATGATGCGGTCCATGGTGTCTCTCGCTCAGTGTTTGCCGGTCAGCGCAGGTTCACCAGCGTCTGCTGCACCTGGTCCTGCGTCTTGATAGTCTGCGCGTTGGCCTGGTAGGCACGCTGCGCCACGATCATGTTCACCAGCTCTTGCGTCATGTCCACGTTCGAGTCTTCCAGCGAACTCTGGCGCACCAGCCCCAGGCGCCCTTCCTGCGGACCACCCAGAACCACCGGGCCCGATGAAAAGGTCTCAGACCAGTACCCGCCGTTGACCGGCTGCAAGCCCTGCAGATTGCGGAAGTTGCCAAGCGCCACCTGTCCCTCGGCCTGCGAAACGCCATTCGAATAACGTGCCAGGATCACGCCGCTTTCGCCGATGTCGATGGACGTCAGTTCGCCCGAGGGGTAGCCGTCCTGGCTGAGGTCGTACACCGCGAAGTTCGCGCCGTACTGGGTCAGCGTGAAGTTGCCATCGGCATCCTCGATGTTGATCGGGAAGGACAAGGGGTCGTTCGACGGAATGCCCGAAGCGAAGGAGCCGCCCGCAATGCTGATATTGGTTGTCAGGTTGTTCGCCGTCACCTTGCCGTCTACGCCAAAGGTCACCGTTCCCACCGGGGTGGCGTTCTGTCCACCATCAATGCTCCAAAGCCCCTGCCATTGGGCCGTGGTCGAATCCGTACCGTCGTCCACCCGCACGAAGTACAGCTGAACCGGAATCGCATTGCCCTGCGAGTCGTAGGCATTGAAGGCCGTGCCGTACTTCTTCTGGTCCGTGGTCAGCGTCACGGTGGTGGCGGGTGCAACGGGTGCAAGCGGTGCCCCCAGCGTCGTTGCGCGGGCATCCAGGTTGGCCGTGATGGAAACACCTTGCTTGTCCACATCGGTACCTGCGCCGGTTGCGCGCGGGTCAATGGCAGCACCTGTCGGCAGCAACAGATCGCGCGTCACCACGCTGGTGCGGTTGCCTTCTTCGTCGGTCGGGAACCCCTGCAGGCGCGCACCGTTGTTGGTGATGATGTAACCCTCTTTGTCCAGCTTGAATTCGCCGTTGCGGGTATACAGCGTCGAGCCGTCGGTGGTTTTCACCTGGAAAAAACCGCTGCCGTTGACCGCCAGGTCCAACTGGTTGCCCGTCACCTTGATGTTGCCCTGGGAGAACAGTTGGGTCACCGCAGCCACCTGCACACCAATACCACTGTTGGAGCCCCCTGCTGCACCCAGCGCGCTGGCATACATCTCGGAGAACTCGGCGCGCGACGCCTTCATGCCCGAGGTGTTGGCGTTGGCAATGTTGTGGCCGATCACATCCAGGTTCTTGCTGGAAGCGTTCAAACCGGACAGGCCTGTCTGGAAACTCATGATGTACTCCTAGAAATTCGATTCAAACGCTCAAAGAAAAGCCAGCACGTCGCCATAGCTGACCGAGCCTCCGCTTTCGGTGCGCAGGCGCAGCGAGCCATCGACCATGCCCACTGCCTGCACCGTCTGGCGCGACAGCGGCGTCACCGCCACAGACTTGCCGCCAGACGTCGCCGTCACCTGCATCTTCGCGATACGCGAGGGGTCAACGTTGCCAAACGGCCACTCGAAGTTGTGCATGCCCGCCGACTTCGCACCCAGATCCACCGTGCCCAGAATGGCACCCGCGCTGTCCAGAATGTCCACCTGCAGTTTGTCGACACTGCTGCTCAGGCTGAAGCTGCCTTGGGCAACGCTGCCATCAATCGACAACTGGTTGCCCTGGGTGATGACCTCGCGCCCCACCAGGCTTGCGCCCTGGATGTTCTGCACAGCCGTGAACTGCTCAGCCAAGGTCTTGAGCGTCTGGTTGACCTGCTGGATGCCCGAGACCGTGTTGATCTGCGCCATCTGTGTGGTCATCTGGGCGTTGTCCATCGGGCTGAGCGGGTCTTGGTTGCTCAGTTGTGCAACGAACAACTTCAAGAAACGGTCCTGCGCTGCCTGCGGGTCCGTGGAATCGGCCTGGCTACCGCCCTTGGCGTTGTAGGCGTCAATCTGGCTGTTGCTCAAGGGGGTCATGAACATGGAAAACTCCTGAAAATCACTGACCCATCTGCAAGGTCTTCATCAGCAAGGACTTGGCCGTGTTCATCACCTCGACGTTGTTCTGGTAAGAACGCGACGCCGAAATCATGTTGACCATCTCCTCCACCGGATTGACGTTGGAATGGGTGACGTAGCCCTGGGCGTCGGCGCTGGGGTGCTGCGGGTTGAAGACACGGCGGTTGGGCACCTGGCTTTCCACAATGTTCTGCACCTTCACCCCGGCAGATGCCTGGTCGTTGTTCATGGGCACTGTCTGGAACACCACCTGGCGCGCCTTGTAGGCCTGGCCGTCGGGCCCGGCCACCGCATCGGCGTTGGCCAGGTTGCTGGCCACCGTGTTGAGGCGCTGCGCCTGCGCGCTGATCGCGCTGCCCGACACCCCAAAAATCGTGAACATGGACATGAGGACTCTCCCGGCTCGCCTTACTGGCCCTGGATGGCACTGAGCATCGTCTTGACGTGCCCGTTGATGAAGCGCAGTGTGGACTCGTAACGGATCGCGTTGTCGGTGAAGTTGGCGCGCTGCTGGTCCATGTCCACCGAGTTGCCGTCCAGCGAAGGCTCGGTCTGGACCGTGTAACCCATGCGCACGCGGTCAACCACGCCTTCGGAACTGCTGACCGTGCGCAGGTGGCGCGAGTTGTCGCCAGCCAGCGCGTTGTTCCCACCAGCGCTCATGGATGTGGACGAGCCACCGGCGGCGTCTTGCAGCGCAGCACGGAAATCGAAATCGCGCGCCACGAAGCCCGGCGTGTCGGCGTTGGCAATGTTGCTCGCTATCACCTGTTGGCGGTGCGCGCGCAACTGCAGCGACTGGGAGAAAAACTCCATCCGACTGGTCAATTGCTGAAACATGGTCACCTCACAGGTCAGGACCGGCAAAACACCGGCGTGAGGGAATTGTCAAAAACTTGAGGCCAACCAATCCCGCGAAAAGCGCCGCCATCCCCCACCATTTCCAGGTTTGAACATCAACACACAGGTCTAAAGTTCTGCCCCAGGATGACGACACCCATGCGTTACACGCCGCGCCCCCAACCCTCCCGCCTGTTCGGGCCCGCCTCTCAGGCAGGGCACTGGTGGCATGCGGTTGTGCGGTCATGCGCGCTGTGCGGCCTGCTGGCACTGGCCTTGCTCCCCGCCATCAGCTCGGCGGCAGACCCAGCCTTCACACCTTGGGCCCGGCAGGCACAAGCGTGGATAGATGGGCAGCTCTCGGCGGCACCCTCAGCTCCAGGCACTGGCGCCAGGCTGCGCCCCGAAGTGGAAGTTGGTGAACTGGACAGCCGCCTGCAGCTGGCCCCCTGCCCCACCGTCGAGCCCTACCTGCCCCAAGGCACTCGCCTCTGGGGCCGCTCGCGCATCGGCCTGCGCTGCCTGGACGGCCCTTCCCGCTGGAACGTTTTCCTGCCCATCACCGTCCGTGCCTGGGGACCTGCCTGGACCATCAAGCAGCCGGTAGCCCCCGGCGCCACGCTGACCGAGGCGGACGCGGAACTCACAGAAGTTGACTGGGCCGAAAGCATCGCGCCCGTGCTGGCCCTGCCCGAGGACTGGATGGGCAGCCAGGCCACCCGCGCACTCATGCCCGGCCAGATCCTGCGCAAGGGCATGGTGCGCACGCCACAGGTGTTTGACGCTGGCACCCAGGTCCGCGTCACCGTGCGCGGCAACGGCTTCCAGCTCGCCGCCACTGGCGAAGCCCTGGCGCATGGCTACGTCGGTCAGTCGGTCAGGGTGCGCATGCCCAACCGCAAGATCCTGACCGGCACGGTGCGTGACGCCGAAACTGTTGAAATTGCTCTTTGAGCCCATCATCTGTTGGGCTGACCCCACAGACTGCACCCCACAAATCACATCTTTTTTTTGAAAAAGGGGTAAAGTCCTGACTTGTCTGGTCGATAAACCTCTCGTACGGCCCGCAAAGCCGGGTATGGAGAGTGCCATGAAAGTCAACAACCTGTCAGATAAGCCAGTCGGCACCACGTCCGTGGGGCTCACCAAGCCTGCGGACAGGTCCGTCAGCTCGCCAAGCACCCCTGAACTCCAGGAGGCGGGCGCCAGCGTGACCGTCAAGCTGTCCTCCGTCACCCAGACCATGACCAAGGGCGTAGCTCGCTCAGGCACCGACGTCTTCAACGCCGAGAAGGTTCAGGCCATGCGCACGGCCATCGAAAACGGCTCCTTCTCCGTGAACCCCGAAGCCATTGCAGACAAACTTCTGTCCAACGCCCGCGAAATGCTGGGCGTGGCGTCTGCCAACTGAACACTCACCATCCCAGGTTGATGACACGTTTGCCCCCACCCTGGTCTCAATGCCTGGACACTCTGGGCGAGCTGCTCAAATCGATAGAGGCCGCACATGCGGCCTCTCTTGCGTCAGTATCGTCTGGCAATGCCGATGAATTTGCCGCCTGCTGCGCACAGCTCAACCAGCAACTCGCCAAGGAACAAGCGGGTTTGGCTCGCGCATTGTCTTCCGGCCAACCGCCTGCAGAAGTCATTGAAATGCTTCAAAAAGTGCAAAACGCACTGAGCAATTTGTACGCAGGAACGGCGCGCCTGCAAGCACAGGCGAACCGTGCAGCGGCCGTGCTGTTCCCGCAAGATCAGGTACGCGCCTACAGCAAGCTGGGCAACACCGGTTACGGCACCCAGCCCAAGGCAGGCAGCACCTTCATCAAGGCCTGAAGGTAAAAAGCGCCTGCTGGCGCGTCAATGCTCGCGCAGGCGGGCCCGCAAACGGGCAATCGACTGGCTGTGCAACTGGCACACGCGCGATTCCGTCACACCCAGCACAGCGGCAATTTCCTTGAGGTTCATGTCATGCTCGTAATACATGCTCATGACATGCTGTTCCCGCTCCGGCAGCTTCTTGATCGCCTCCACCAGCGCTGAACGCATGCGCTGGTCGCCCAGCAGAGATTCAGGGTTGGCCTGGCTGTCTGCGGGCAGGTAGCGGTCAAGGAAATGGTCTTCGTCGTCACCCTTGGCAGCCAGGTCTTCCAGATAGACCAGCTGAGTGCCACGCACCCGAGCCAGCATTTCCTGGTACTCCTGCAAGGGCATATCCAACTCTTCGGCGATTTCCGATTCCTTGGGCGCACGCTGCAGGCGCTGCTCAAGGCGTTGCACTGCGTGCTCAATGTCCTTCTGCATCTTGCGGGCGCCACGAGACATCCAGTCACCTTCACGCAACTCGTCGAGCATGGCGCCGCGAATGCGTTGGCTTGCAAAGGTCTCGAACTGCACCCCTTGCGAGGGCTCGTAACGGGCCAAGGCCTCGGTCAGGCCGATCATGCCGACCTGGATGAGGTCGTCGACTTCCACGCTGGCGGGCAACTTGACGATCATGTGATGAGCGAGACGGTGAACCAAAGGGCTGTACTTGCGTAACTGGGCATCCCGGTCAAGCGTGCCTTTGGCGGTGTACATCTGAAGCTCCGATGATCGGATCGGCTGTTGGCTGTCGGTACTCAAAGCGTTGGTCAACATGTTCTCGGGCGCGCTTTTCATCGATCATCAGAGCACAGTCCAGCACTCGCAAAAGACAGGCATCGGATTCACGACGCTGCGTTCCCGAACACTGTTCATCATACCCCAGCACCCACACTGACGGAACCGCGCCCAGGCGCTGTTCGCAGGTAGATGCAATGGCCTGGGCCACCTGGCGATGGCGCTCCGCCGGGCCTGTACCGGGCATCAGCAGCACGGGCTCCAAACCCGCTGCCTGCACCAGCACCTTCACGGCGTTGTAGGCCCATATCAGCGAACGTCGCTCGTCATGCAATGCAACGAGCGGGCGCGCGTGGCTGTCAGCCAGCAGCACTGCCATCGCTTCCAGCGGGGCATGCAACAGCACCACGCAGCCTGGGCCAATGCCAGACAGCCAGCGCCTCAACACGACCTGGTGGCCTGCGGCGGCGTCGCGCGGGGAAAGCCCGCTCATGTCTTCCAGCACCACCACCGTCTGCCCCTGGGCCTTCAGCCCTTGTTCCAGGGTCCAAAGCAGTTCGTGGGAGTAGCGCAGCGTCTCGGGTGAATCTCCAGCCACGACCGGCAACACCCTGGTCGGCAGGGCCAGATCCCAACTGGCCAAGCCCCGCGCTTGATCGGAGAGGTTCTCAAACATGCCAGGCATCCAGTTGGACACCGGATTGCACCGGGTCGGTGAAGAAGAAGGCCAGCTCGGAGGAGCGCGGGTCGTAGGCAGACTTGCCGCTGCTGGCCATGGACATGCGAACCAAAGCCTGGGCGTCGGGGCGCTGCCAGTCTTCGGGCACGCGCTGGCCTGTGCTCAGGCCACGCAATACCACCTGATGGCGCAGCAGCGCATCCACCGCCGGGCCCAGCTTGGCGGCCTCGTCTACCTTGGACAGCACCGCGCCATACAGCTGCGTGCCCTTGTAGGCGTGGAACACCTCGTCCAGCGTGTCGCCGTGGCTACCGGCGTTGAGCACCAGCAGCTTCTTGATCTTGGGCGTGGCCAGCATCTCCATCATCTCCTGGATACGGGGGTCCTTCTGGCCCAGGCCTGCGGTGTCGATGATGACCATGCGCTTGTTGGCCAACAGGTTGAGCAGGTCCTGCAGTGCGGCACGGTCGTGAGCCAGGTGCGCCACCACGCCCAACATGCGGCCGTAGGTACGCAGTTGTTCGTAACCCGCCACGCGGTAGGTGTCCAGCGTGATGAGGCCCACGCTGTTGGCGCCATAGGCCTTGACGCACTGCGCTGCCAGCTTGGCTGCGGTGGTCGTTTTGCCCACGCCGGTGGAGCCGACCAGCGCGAACACGCCACCTTCGTCACACAGAGCGCTGGCATCCTGCACCGTCTTCAGGTTGCGCGCCAGCACCTCCTGGGTCCAACGGAAGGCGTCGGCCGCGCCGTACTCGGCAGGCAGGCGCTCGGTCACAGCACGCGCCACCGTGGGCGAATAGCCCGCACGGATCAGCTTGTGCATCAACCCCGACTGGATCGGGTTCTGCTTGGCGCTGCCCATCCACGCCAGGGTGTTGAAGCGCTCTTCCATCATGGCGCGCAGGTTGTTGATCTCGTCAGCCAGACGCGGATCAGCAGCACCTGGCTGTTCCGCAGGTTTGCGGGCGGCCTCGGAGGCCGCTTTGGCGGGTGCGGCTGGGCGCGCGGCCGGTTCGCTGGCCTGCCCAAAGGGCAAGGTCACATCAGCTTGGCGGTCGAACGGGGTGGGTGCGCGCTCCGCCTTTGCGGGGCGGGCCGCCGCCGCTGATGCATTGCCCTGAAGGGACTCGCGGCGCTTGCGCAACATGCGCTCGCGCACGTAGTCCTGGAAGGACAAGGTGCTCATGGCCAGGGTCTCGGTGTCCTGCGCAACCGTGCTGTTCGGCGAAACGGTCGGCATCTGCTGTGCCGCACGTTGCTGCAGGCTCATACCCTGGCGCGGCGCAGCCAGTGCGGGCGCCCCAGGGGCACGGGTCACAGCGCTTTGCGTCGCCAGGCTTTCCAGGTTTTCTTCGGCCGTGGCCACCACCTCAAAACCATCTTGCGTGGCGCGGCTCGACAGAATCACTGCAGTGTCGCCATAGGCCGCGCGGGCCAGAGACATGGCTTCACGGGACGTAGGTGCAATAAAGCGTTGGGCGTTCATGCGGGCTCTCCAAGGATCGGGCCGATCCGGATCAGATGGGTTTCAGGGATTTCGCTGTGCGCCAGCACTTGCAGGCGAGGCGCAGCCCGGCGCAGCAGGCGCGCCATGGCGGAACGGATGGAATCGGGCACCAGCAGGCAGGCGGGCACGCCCGACTCCTCCTGGCGGTTGGCCACTTTGGCGGCCGACTGCGTCAGCATGTCGGCCACGCCGGGGTCCAGCGCTGCCATGCCAGTACCGCTCAGGGCCTGCGTCAGCAAGCGCTCCAGGCCGGGTTCGATGGCGATGACTTCGAGTTCGTTGACCGGGCCGTAGATCTGCTGAACGATGGCCGGGGCCAGTGCCTGGCGCACGCGGCGTGCCAGCTCGGCGGGGTCCTGGGTCTGGCCTGCGTGTTCTGCCAGCGCCTCGATGATGGTGCGGATGTCGCGGATGTTCACGGACTCCTCCAGCAACAGCTGAAGGACTTTCTGGAACACGCCAATAGACACCATCTTGGGTACGACTTCTTCGATCAGTTTCGGGGCCAGTTTGGCCACGTGCTCCACCAGTTCCTGGGTCTCGGTACGGCTCAGCAATCTGGCGGCGTGGACTTGCATCAAGTGTGACAAATGTGTGGCCAGCACGGTCTCCGAATCAACCACGGTATAGCCCGCCATTTGGGCGTTTTCCTTTTGCCGATCGTCGATCCACTGCGCAGGCAGGCCGAAGGCCGGATCGGTGGTGGCAGTGCCAATAAGCGGCGTCTTGATGTGGCCCGGGTTGATGGCCAGGAACTGCCCAGGGAACACCTCGCCTTCGCCCACCACCACGCCGCGCAGCGTGATGCGATAGGCACTGGGCCGCAGTTCCAGGTTGTCGCGCACGTGCACGGGCGGCGGCAGAAAGCCAACTTCCTGCGCAAACTTCTTGCGTACGCCTTTGATGCGGGTCAGCAGGTCGCCCTGGCGGCTCTTGTCCACCAGCGGAATCAGGCGATAGCCCAACTCCAGGCCCAGCAAGTCGACGGGCTGCAGATCGTCCCACGACGCCTCGGTATCGGCAGGTGCCTTGGCGGTCGCGGCAGCTTGCTGAGCAGCCACTTCCTCAGGCTTGGGTTTTGCCTGCTCTTTTGCCACCCAGTACGCCAGGCCGCCCACCAATCCCGCAAACGTCAGGAACACCAGGTGCGGCATGCCCGGCACAATGCCCAGCAGGAACAGCACACCAGCCGTCACACCCAGCACCTTGGGTGAGACAAACATCTGCTGCACGATCTGCTGGCCCAGGTCTTCGTCTTTGCCCACACGCGAAACCACCATCGCCGCAGACACCGAAATCAGCAGACCCGGCACCTGTGCAACCAGCGCATCACCCACCGCCAGCGTGATGTAGCTGCTGGCCGCGTCAGCCACCGTCAGGCCGTGCTGCAGCACACCAATCGCAAAGCCGCCGACGATGTTGATGACGAGGATAAGGATGCCGGCGATGGCGTCGCCGCGCACGAACTTGGAGGCACCGTCCATGTTGCCGAAGAAGTCCGCCTCTTCGCCCACCTCGGAGCGGCGGCGCTTGGCCTCCTTCTCGTCGATGATCCCCGCGTTCAGGTCGGCATCGATGGCCATCTGCTTGCCCGGCATGGCGTCCAGGGTAAACCGGGCGCCCACCTCTGCAATACGCTCAGCACCCTTGGTGATCACAATAAAGTTAATGACCACGAGGATCATGAACACGATAAGACCAACAGCGAAATTGCCGCCGATCAGGAAGGTCCCGAACGCTTCGATCACGGCACCCGCTGCGCCAGTTCCTGAATGTCCCTCCATCAGCACCACACGGGTAGATGCCACGTTCAACGCGAGCCGCAACAACGTGGTCAGCAACAGCACCACCGGAAACGCCACGAAGTCCAGCGCACGCTTCATGTAAGACGCCACCATCATCACCGTCAGCGAGATGGCGATGTTCAGCGTGAAGAAGGTGTCCAGCATCCAAGGCGACAAGGGCAGCACCAGCATGGACAGGATGACCATCACCAGGATGGGCGCTGCCAATGCCGAGGCATGCCCCCGGTTGCCTGCGAGCCACTGCTGAATTCTTTGCAACTGCGCGTTCATGCGTCAGGCTCCCTGGGTGGTATGAGTTTCGCGGCCATGGTGCGGGTCAAGTTCGACCGGCACTTCGGGCTTGGGCGGTTGAGCGGGCATCGGGCCTTCCCCACGCAATGCCGCGCGCAACTGGTAAACGTAAGCCAGCACTTGCGCCACGGCGGTAAACAGCGCGGCGGGAATCTGCTGGTCGATCTCGGTGTGGGCGTACAGCGCACGAGCCAGCATCGGCGACTGCAACACAGGTACCTTGGCATCGTTCGCCACGTCGCGAATGCGCAGCGCAATCAGGTCCGCGCCTTTTGCAATCACCTGAGGGGCAGCCATGGTGGCGTCGTCGTATTTCAGGGCCACGGCGTAGTGCGTGGGGTTCATCACCACCAGGTCGGCCTTGGGCACACGGCCGATGCTGTTGCGCTGAGCCATCTCGCGCTGGCGCTGACGCATGCGGCCCTTGAGCTGCGGGTTGCCCTCGGACTCCTTGTGCTCGTCCTTGACCTCCTGCAGCGACATGCGCAGGCGGTGCCTGTGCAGGTACTGCTGCAGGGGCACATCGATAAGCGCCACCAGCGCCACAACGGAAAGCAAACTGCCAACGCCCACGGTGAACCACTGGCCCAACTGGCTGAGCGAAGAAGGCAGGGGGCGCAGCAGCAGGGTGCCGAACTCCATCATGTGCGAACTGATGAACATACTGGCTACCACCGCCAGCAACGTGGTGATGGCCACGAGTTTGAGCACTTCAAAGAACTGCTGACGAGAGAACAGGCGCTGGAATCCGCTCAGCAGGCCAATCTTGGACAGCTGAGGCATCATCGGTTTGGCGCTGAAGACGTAGGAGCCTGCAGCCACGGACGCCAGCACCACACCCATGGCCAGCGCCAAGCCAAGCGGCAGCACGAGAAGGAGCAGTTGTTTGACGCCTTCGACCAGATGCTCGGTCGTGGCTTCCGGGTGCCCGATGACGTTGAGGTCGAAGGTCATGCTCGCGCGCATGCCCGTACGCAGGTGGTCATAGCTCCATGGCACCAGCATGCTCACCAGCAACAACCCACCACCCAGCACGACCAGGTGCAACAAATCACGGGAACGGGGAACCTGACCTTCTTCTTTGGCCTTTTGCAACCGCCGTGGTGTGGCGGGCAGGTTCTTGTCTTGTGAGGAGGAGTCCATGGGCGGTCAAACAGGTCGTTGACCGCATTGTCCGGCGGGGGCTGCCCGCACTAAAGCGCGATAAAGCCGGGCAAACCCGGCTTATTTCAAATCAGAAGCCCAGGCTGGCGAGCAAGTCGTCCACCTGTGACTGATCCGTCACCACGTCGGTGCGGCCATCGGGGTTGACCACGGGCCCCGCCAACTCTTCGCGGGAAGCGGTGGCCGCGCGGGCACTGCTTTCCTCGGCCTGAGCCAGAGCATGCGGCGCGGCCTGCAACAGCAGCTGCAACAACTGCCCTTCGATGGTAGCGGCCAAGGCAACCACCTTCTTGATCACTTGGCCGGTCAGGTCGTGGAAGTCCTGAGCCATCATGATTTCGGTGAGGTGCGTGTCCGTGCGCTCCGCACTCAGCTGGATCTTCTCAGACCACTCGGTGAGTTCCGGCATGGCCCACTTGAGACCAGGCACCCTGCGAAGGGTGTCCAGCAGCTGCTTGCTGTGGTCGATGACCCGCTCTTGCTCGGCCTTTGCCTCGTCCACGCGGTTGAGCACCTTCTCGGCAGCTTCACCGGTCAGGCGGGCAATATATTCCAGACGGCTGCGCGCGTCGGGCAACTCCTCGACAGTCCCCTTGAGGACCGGTGTGTATCCCAGCTCGTTGAGCGCGTCGTGCAGTTGCCGGGTGATGGAACCCAGCTTCTGGTACATGTCTGAAGAGGCAAGGTCTTCGGTCTTGGCGGCTTCGTGAGTCATGCGCCAAACTCCTACCAACCCATCTTCTTGAAGATGTTTGCCAGCTTTTCTTCAAGCGTCGCCTTGGTGAAGGGTTTGACGATGTACCCCGCTGCACCGCCCTGCGCTGCGGCGATGATGTCTTCCTTGCGTGCTTCGGCAGTCACCATCAGCACCGGAATGTGTTTGAGTTTCTCATCGGCCTTGATTTGGGTGAGCAACTCAAAGCCGTTCATGTTGGGCATGTTGATGTCGCTCACCACGAAATCGAACTTGCCGTTGCGCAGCTTGTGCAGCGCAACCACGCCGTCCTCAGCCTCGTCAGCGTCTGCGTGGCCAATCTCCTTCAGGAGGTTGCGCACGATGCGGCGCATGGTGGAAAAGTCATCAACAATCAAAAATCGCAAGTCGGCCATAGGGTGCTCCGATTGGAGAGGGCTCTAAGTGTAAGTGTAAGACGAAGGCGGTCACCGAGGCGCAGTCTGCGGACCGCTGCCCGGGGGCACGATGACCTGCGGAATGTTGCCTGGTGAAACAGCCGGGGGCGCCACATTGATGGCCGGAGTACCGCCCATCTGAGCGGCTTCCTGAGTCTCGGGCGTGGTCGTATCCAGTTCGAAAGACTTGTTCATCCTTTCTTCCGCCTCTTTGGACATGACCAATATGCTGATGCGCCGGTTGATGGGCGCGAACGGTTTGTCGGGCTCCAGCGGATAGCTCGCCGCCAACCCCACCACCCGCGCCAGCTTGGCATCGGGTATGCCGGCCAACACCAGTTCGCGGCGCGAGGCGTTGGCGCGATCGGCCGAAAGCTCCCAGTTGCTGTATCCCCGGTCGCCGCTGCCGTAAGGGGTGGCATCGGTATGCCCGGTGAGCGCAATGCGGTTCTCAACGTCTTTTAGGGCGGAGCCGATCTCCCGAAGGATGTCACGCATGTAGGGCTTGACCACAGCACTGCCCACGTCGAACATGGGCCGGTTCTGCTCGTCAACGATCTGGATGTTCAGGCCATCCTGCACCTTTTCCAGCTTGATCTGGCTCTTGAACTCGGCCAGGCGCGGGTTGTTGGTGATCACCGTTTCGATCCGCTCCTTCATGATCTGAAGGCGACGCATGTCTTGCCGCATGGCCTCGGCCCTTGCCACAGCGGCCCCCAGTTCGCGCGTCTTCACGTCAACGTCGCCGCGCGCCGCCTCACCAACTTCCTGGGTCAGGTCGTCGCCACCACCGGGCAGAATGGAGTTGCTGGCGCCGCTGCCCGGCCCCCCGAACAAGGCCACCTTCAGTGGCGCGTTGAAGTAATCGGAAATACCTTTGCGGTCGCCCTCGGTGGTGGAGCCCAGCAGCCACATCAGCAGGAAGAAAGCCATCATCGCCGTCACGAAATCGGCGTAGGCAATCTTCCAGGCGCCGCCATGCGCACCATGCGCGCCTTTCTTGACGCGTTTGATGATGATGGGTTGCAGCTGCTTGCCGGAGGTGGCCATGCGTGTCTTTCCGCCTTACTTCTTGCCCTTGACGTGGCCTTCAAGCTCCGAGAACGAGGGGCGCTCCGTGGAGTACAGCACCTTGCGCCCGAATTCGATCGCCGTCATTGGGGCGTAGCCCTGCATGCTGGCCAGCAACGTGGACTTGATGCACTGCAGTTCCTTGGAGCCTTCGTCAAGCTTTTGCTCCAACAGGCCTGCGAGCGGTTCGGCAAAGCCGTATGCCAGAAAAATACCCAGGAATGTACCCACCAGGGCCGAGCCGATCATGCCGCCGAGCACGGCTGGGGGCTGCCCCACCGACCCCATGGTGTTGACCACGCCCAGCACCGCTGCCACGATACCGAACGCAGGCAAGGCGCCGGCCAGACGCTGCAATGCTGCCACGGCAGCATGCTCTTCCTGGTGGTGGGTGTCGATCTCGTTGTCCATGAGCGACTCGATCTCGTGCGCATTGAGGTTGCCCGAGACCATCATCCGCAGGTAATCGGTGACGAATTCCACCACGTGGTGATCGCTCCCCACTGCAGGGTATTTCTGGAACAACGGTGAGCTTTCCGGGTTCTCCACGTCGCTCTCAATTGCCATCAGGCCTTCCTTGCGTGCCTTCTGCAGGATCTCGAACAACATGGCCAACAGCTCCATGTAGCGGTCCTTGGTGTACTTGGACCCCTTGAAGCACAGACCCAGCCCCTTGGTGACCTTCTTGACCACCTTCATCTGGTTGTTCGCCAGGAACGCGCCAATGGCCGCGCCGAAGATGGTGATCATCTCGAACGGCAACGCCTTCAGAATGACGCCGATGTTGCCCCCGTGGACGACGTACACCCCGAAGACACAACCCAGCGCAATCAACCACCCGACGATGACAAACATCTGTGTCTACCCAAAACAGTACGAATTGATTATCTATCGACACAAAGCCGACAAAACCGTAGGACGAACATCAAATCGCCTGACGGACTCGATTCCCCATGGCATATGTCTCATTTTTTGACACCGAAAGCTTGCCAGAGAGCCAGGGCGCGCCGCACCAGGCGACCCGCCGCCCAAAGTCTGCCCCCCCAGCGCCACGCGGCGCGTGGTCTGCGCCACAACAGCAAGAAGCCCGCCAGGGCGGGCACCCAGGGGTGGGCCTTGAGCCAATGCACCCCTGCCCGGACCTGGTCTGCCCACACAAAGATTGGATCAACTGCACGGGAATGGGCAGCCAGACGATCACGCAGTTGCGAGGATTCGCTCACCAGTTCAATGCGGCGCAGCCACAGCGCTTGGCGGCGAGCATTCATGGGCGGACCCGCTGCTCGTCCAGGTGAAGCTCTTTCAGACTGGCTTCAAACCATCGGCGGTCACGCTGCCAGACACGCCTGGCAGCCACCAGTGCCACGCCACCCAGCGTCAGGAAGATACCGGAAAACAGGGCCAGGGCCAGTGTACGGTGACTGTCCCAAAGCAAAACGGTGAGCAACACTGCCAAGAACCCCAAGCCCAGACCCAGCAGCAGAACTGCGGCCAATCCGAGCCACATCATTTCGAGCACATCGAACGCATGCTCGCGAGCCTCGACACTCAGCAACTCGAGGCGGACGCGGAGCAGTTGCACACCGTCGTGCAACCACCCCCTGATGCCAGAGGCCAGGCTTTCTTGAGAACTGTTGGAGTCGGCGGGGTCGGCTTTCGCCATGGCCTGGCGTTCAGACGATCAGCGGCGCCCGATGAGCAGGCCGATGATCAACCCTGCACCAGCGGCGATGCCAATGGATTTCCAGGGGTGCTCATGCACGTAGTGGTCGGTGGCCTTGGCCACCTCGCGTGTCTTGGCGCGGATGGCGTCCTCGGCGTCGGCCAGCTTGTGGCGGGCGGCACGCAGGTTCTCCTGCATGCGCTCACGCAACTCGGCCACTTTCTCACCCGTCTGGTGAGCGGTGGCCGCAAGCAACTCTTCGGCATCGGCCACCACAACCTTCAGGTCGGCAACCAGCTTGTCTTTGGGTTCGAGCGTGTCGTCAGGCATGGGTATCTCCCGGGGAAGTGGCAACGAACCCACTATACATCACGCTGGCTGCGGGTTGCGAAGACGGATGTGCAATTCGCGCAACTGCTTCTCGTCGACCGCGCTCGGCGCCTGGGTGAGCAGGCACTGGGCACGCTGCGTCTTGGGGAAGGCGATCACGTCGCGGATGGATTCGGCCTTGGTCATCAGTGTGATGAGGCGGTCCAGGCCAAAGGCCAGACCACCGTGCGGCGGCGCGCCGTACTGCAGCGCGTCGAGCAGGAAGCCGAACTTTGCCTGAGCCTCCTCCGGGCCGATCTTCAGCGCGGAGAACACCTTGCTCTGCACCTCGGCGCGGTGGATACGGATGGATCCACCACCCAGCTCCCAGCCGTTGAGCACCATGTCGTAGGCCTTGGCCACGCACTTGCCCGGGTCGGTGTCCATGTAGTCCTCGTGCCCGTCCTTGGGCGCGGTGAACGGGTGGTGCACAGCGTTCCAGCGGCCTTCGTCCTCGTCGTACTCGAACATGGGGAAGTCCACCACCCACAGCGGCGCCCAGCGGTCCTCGAAAATGCCGCTCTTGCGGGCAAATTCGCTGTGACCGATCTTGATGCGCAGCGCACCGATGGCATCGTTCACAACTTTGGCCTTGTCTGCGCCAAAGAACAGGATGTCGCCGTTCTGGGCGCCAGAGCGCTGCAGGATGGCGGCGATGGCCGCGTCGTGCAGGTTCTTGACGATCGGGCTCTGCAGGCCGTCACGGCCAGCAGCCACGTCGTTGACCTTGATCCAGGCCAGACCCTTGGCGCCGTAGATCTTCACGAACTCGGTGTAGGCGTCGATCTCGGAGCGGCTCATCTCGGCACCGCCCGGCACACGCAGGGCCACCACACGGCCGTTCTTCATCTGGGCCGGGGCGCTGAAGACCTTGAAGTCCACGTCACCCATCACGTCCGTCAGTTCGGTGAATTCAAGCTTGACACGCAGGTCAGGCTTGTCGGAGCCGTACTTGTACATCGCGTCGGCAAACGGCATCACCGGGAACTCACCCAGGTCCACACCCAGGGCGTTCTGGAAGACCGTCTTGATCATGCCCTGGAACATCGCGCGGATGTCCTCCTCCGTGAGGAAGGAGGTCTCGATATCGATCTGCGTGAACTCGGGCTGGCGGTCGGCACGCAGGTCTTCGTCACGGAAGCACTTGGTGATCTGGTAGTAGCGATCGTAGCCAGCCACCATCAGCAGCTGCTTGAACAGCTGGGGCGACTGCGGCAGCGCGAAGAAGTGACCGTCATGGACGCGGCTGGGCACGAGGTAATCGCGCGCACCTTCGGGCGTGCTCTTGGTGAGCATCGGCGTCTCGATGTCGATGAAGCCGTTGGCATCGAGGAACTTGCGCACTTCCATGGCCACGCGGTAGCGCAGCATGAGGTTGTGCTGCATGTAGGGGCGGCGCAGGTCCAGCACGCGATGCGTCAGACGGGTGGTCTCGCTCAGGTGCTCGTCGTCCAGCTGGAACGGCGGGGTCACCGAGGGGTTGAGCACGTTGATCTCGTGGCAGAGCACCTCGATCTTGCCGCTCTTCATGTTCTCGTTGGTTGTGCCTTCCGGACGGGCACGCACCACACCCTTGACCTGCACGCAGAACTCGTTGCGCAGGCCTTCGGCGATCTTGAACATCTCGGGACGGTCAGGGTCGCACACCACCTGGACGTAACCTTCGCGGTCGCGCAAGTCAACAAAGATGACCCCACCGTGATCGCGGCGGCGGTTGACCCAGCCGCACAGGGTCACTTGCTGGCCCAACAGGGCTTCGGTCACCAGACCGCAGTATTCGCTTCGCATTGCCATAGGTGTGTTGCTTTCAGAAATATGTCAGGCCTGGCTCGTGACCGGGCCAGCAGGGGATGTTGGGAGCGCCTTGGGACCGCCAGGAACGATGACCCCCATGGAGATGACGTAGGTGAGCGCCTCATCAACGCTCATGGACAGCTCCACGCAGTCGCGCTTGTGCACCATCACGAAGTACCCACCCGTGGGGTTGGGCGTGGTGGGCACGTAAACGCTCAGGTAATCCTTGGCGTTGAGGTGACTGGCCACGTCACCGGCAGGTGTGCCGGTGAGGAAGGCGATGGTCCACATGCCCTCGTGCGGCCACTGCACCAGCAGCGCCTTGCGAAAGGCGTTGCCCTTTTCGGACAACACCGTGTCGGACACCTGCTTGACACCAGAGTAGATGGAACGCACGACCGGAATGCGGTGCAAGAGCGCGTGCCACCAGCTGATCAGCCGGTTGCCGACGATGTTTGAGGCCAGGGCGCCGATGCTGAGCACAATGGCCAGGGCAAGGATGACCCCCAGGCCGGGGATGCGCACACCGAAATAGCGCTCGGGCTGCCAGGCTTCGGGCAGGATGTTGAGGGTTTGGTCCAGCGTGGAGACAACCCACTCCAGCACCCAGAGGGTGACGATGAAGGGCACGAGGACCAGCAGGCCCGCGAGCAGCCATTTGCGAAAGGCAGCCACTTTGAACTGGCCCGGCTCAATGACAGGCGCAAGAAGCGCCACAACCGCCACTGGCAGCGGGCGTGCCGCTGTCGGTGCTTGAGGATGCAGCAGGCGCGCTGTCAGACGCCGCAGCAGCGGTGGCTGGCGCACTTGTGGCACCTGCGGAGGCGCTGCCGCCACCATTGCGGAAGTCGGTGACGTACCAGCCGGAGCCCTTGAGCTGGAAGCCAGCAGCGGTCAGCTGCTTCTTGAAAGCCGCGGCGCCGCAGGCGGGGCAATCGGTCAGCGGGGCGTCGGAAATTTTCTGCAAAACGTCCTTGGCGTGGCCGCAGGACTCGCATTTGTAGGCGTAAATGGGCATGGCGGAAACCTAAGGAAGTCAAAAACCAGGGAACCGGCCATTATAAATCGCGGCACCGCCCCCTGTTTTCAAGGGCTACCACACCGCCACACGCACCACCAGTTGCATGGCCAGCAAGCCCAGCACGAAGCCCACACCCGCGTAGATGATGCCTTGCAGCAAACGGTTTGTGCGGCGTTGCTCGTTCAGCAATTGCTGCATCTCCCGCTTCAGCTCTGTGGGGCGTTGCGTCAGGAAGTCGTGCAGCAGACGCGGCAGCTCTGGCACCAGCTTGGCGTAGTGCGGCGCCTCGGCCTTGAGCTGCTCCCAGAACTTCTTGGGTCCCACCTGCTCGACCATCCACTTTTCCAGGAAGGGCTTGGCGGTGCTCCACAAATCCAGTTCCGGGTCCAGATCGCGCCCCAGACCTTCGATGTTGAGCAGCGTCTTCTGCAAGAGCACCAGCTGCGGCTGGATTTCGACCTGGAACCGGCGCGAGGTCTGGAACAGCCGCATGAGCACCATACCCAACGAGATTTCCTTGAGCGGGCGGTCGAAGTAGGGCTCGCAAACGGCGCGGATAGCCGCCTCCAGTTCGTCAACACGAGTATCGGGCGGCACCCAGCCAGATTCGACGTGGAGCTCCGCCACGCGTTTGTAGTCGCGCCGGAAAAAGGCCGTGAAGTTCTGCGCCAGGTATTCCTTGTCGAACTGGGTGAGCGTGCCGACGATGCCAAAGTCGAGCGAAATGTATTGCCCAAAGGTCTGGGGTGCGATGCTGACCTGGATGTTGCCAGGGTGCATGTCGGCATGGAAGAAACCGTCGCGGAACACTTGCGTGAAGAAGATGGTGACGCCATCGCGTGCCAGCTTGGGGATGTCCACCCCCGCCGCCCGCAGCCGCTCCACCTGGCTGATCGGCACACCGTGCATGCGCTCCATCACCAGCACTTCGGAACGGCACCACTCCCAGTGCATTTCTGGAATGAGCACGAGGTTGAGGTCGTGCATGTTGCGGCGCAACTG
>CAMLOF010000007.1 GCA_946481585.1 uncultured Macromonas sp.
ACCGCGCCTATGGTGACGCCAATCTCCTCCTGCAACTCGCGCCGCAGGGCTTGGGCCACGGTCTCCCCGGCCTCCAGCTTGCCACCAGGGAATTCCCAGTAGCCCTCGTACACCTTGCCCGGCGGGCGGCTGGTCAGCAGAAAGCGGCCCTGAGCGTCGATCAGCACACCGACGGCCACATCAGTCACCGCACGCTCGGCACCGCCCTCGCGCGGGCGGTCACCATCGGCTACGAGGACGGCGGACTGGCTCACGCCTGTTTTCCGGCGCGGTTACCCGCGTAGTCGCGTGCGAACTGGTAGGCCACACGCCCGCTGCGCGAGCCGCGCTCCAGCGCCCACACCAAGGCCTGCGGGCGGGCGGCATCAAATTCGCTGGCGGGCACGCCATGGTGCGCCAGCCACTGGTTCACCACGGTGAGGTATTCGTCCTGGCTGAAGGGGTAGAAACTGACCCACAGGCCAAAGCGCTCAGACAGGGAAATCTTCTCTTCCACCACCTCGCCTGGATGGACTTCGCCATCGTCGGTGTGGGTGTAGGTGAGGTTTTCCTTCATGTACTCGGGCAGCAGGTGGCGCCGGTTGCTGGTCGCGTAGATCAGCACGTTGGGCGTGGCGGCAGCCACCGAGCCGTCCAAAATGGACTTGAGCGCCTTGTAGCCAGGCTCGCCATCCTCGAAGCTGAGGTCGTCGCAAAAGACGATGAACTTCTCGGGCCGGTCGGCCACCACCTCGACGATGTCGGGTAGGTCGGTCAGGTCCGCCTTGTCCACCTCGATCAGGCGCAGACCCCGGTCAGCGTATGCGTTCAGGCAGGCCTTGATGAGCGAGCTTTTGCCCGTGCCACGCGCGCCCGTGAGCAACACGTTGTTGGCGGGAAGGCCCTGCACAAAATGCTCGGTGTTGCGCTGGATCTTTTCCTTCTGATCGTCGATTTCCTGCAGGTCGCCCAGGCCGATGGCGGCCACGTGACGCACCGGCTCCAACAGGCCATGGCTGCCGCGCTTGCGGTAGCGGAACGCCACGGAAGCATTCCAGTCGGGCGCCCCCAGGGGTTGAGGCAGCACGGCCTCTATGCGCGCGATCAGCGATTCAGCGCGCTGCAGCAATCGTTCGAAGGCTTCGTTCATGCGGGCTCAGCTGCGGTAATCAGCGTTGATGGTGACGTAGTCGTGGCTGAAGTCGCAAGTCCAAACCGTATCGGCCACGCTGCCCCGGTTGAGGCCGACGCGGATGGTGATCTCGCTCTGCTTCATCACACGGGCACCGTCAGCCTCCTGGTAAGCCGGGTGACGGCCACCTTGGGTGACCACGTGCACGTCGTCCAGATGGAGTTCGATTTTTGACTGGTCCAGATCGGTGATGCCTGCGTAACCCACCGCCGCCAGGATACGGCCCAGGTTCGGGTCGCTGGCGAAGAAAGCCGTTTTGACCAGTGGCGAGTGGGCAATGGCGTAGGCCACCTTGAGGCACTCGTCGGTGTTCTTGCCGCCTTCCACGCGCACGGCGATGAACTTGGTGGCGCCTTCGCCATCACGCACGATGGCATGCGCCAGCGTGCGTGCGACCTCAGCCATGGCGGCCTGCAGGGCCTGGCCCTCGGGGCTGGAAAGGTCGGTCACCGGGGCATGCCCCGCCTTCTGCGTGGCAACCACCACGAAGGAGTCGTTGGTGGACGTGTCGCCATCGACCGTGACACGGTTGAAGGAGGCGTCAGCCAGTGCCTTGGCCAGCGTGGGCAACAACTCAGGAGCGATGCAGGCGTCGGTGGCCACAAAGCCCAGCATGGTGGCCATGTTGGGGCGGATCATGCCCGCGCCCTTGGCGATGCCGGTAACAGTGACGGTACGCCCACCGATGCTGACCTGACGGCTGGCCGCTTTTGGCACGGTGTCGGTGGTCATGATGCCTTCGGCGGCCTTGAGCCAGTTGGCAGGCTGTGCGTCGGCCACGGCAGCGGGCAGACCTGCCACGATGCGATCAACCGGCAGCGGCTCCATGATCACGCCGGTGGAAAACGGCAGCACCTGCTGCGGCTGCAGCCCCAGTTGGGCGGCCAAGGCGTCGCAGGTCTGGCGAGCGTGAGCCAGACCTGGCGCGCCAGTGCCCGCGTTGGCGTTACCGGTGTTGATGACCATGGCACGGATGGCGGACGAAGCGGCCAGGTGCTCACGGCACACCTGCACGGGTGCCGCACAGTAGCGGTTCTGCGTGAAGATGCCGCCCACGGCGGAGCCTTCGTCCAGCAGGAAAACGGTGAGGTCCTTGCGGTTGGCCTTGCGCACCCCCGCTTCGGCCACGCCGATGCGCACGCCCGGTACGGGCAGAAGGCTTGCCGCTGAGGGGGCGGTCCAGTTCACAGCCATGGTGGAACTCCGGTGGGACTGTCAGTGATGAATGGAATGGCGGCCTGGCTCAAGAGAGCTTGCCGTGGCATTGCTTGTACTTCTTGCCGCTGCCGCAGGGGCAGGGGTCGTTGCGGCCCACGCGCGGCACCTCGGCCACAGCGGTGCCACCCAGCAAGCCCTGGTCAGCGGTTGTCTCGGCCTCGCCGGTCTCGGTGGGCGCGGTGTAGGTCACGTTGCTCAGGTGTTCGGCCTGGGCTTCCATTTGCTCGGCAGCGGTGTTGACTTGCTCTGGCGTCTGCACGCGCACGTTCAGCAGGATGCGCGTGACTTCGTTGCGCACCATGTCAAGCAATTGGGCGAAGAGCTGGAACGCCTCGCGCTTGTATTCCTGCTTGGGTTGTTTCTGCGCGTAGCCGCGCAGGTGGATACCCTGGCGCAGGTAGTCCAGCGCGCTGAGGTGGTCGCGCCAGTGGCTGTCGATGTTCTGCAGCAGCACCACACGCTCAAAATTGGTGAAGTTGTCACGCCCCACGAGTTGCACCTTGGCCTCGTAGGAGGCGTTGGCAGCAGCCACCACCTTCTCGACGATGTCCTCGTCGGTGATCTCGCTGGAGCCCTCGACCTCCTTGGCCAGGGCCAGTTCGAGACCCCAGGTTTCGGCCAGGGTCTTCTCAAGGCCAGGCAGGTTCCACTGCTCTTCCACGCTGTCGGCGGGCACGTACTCGCGAACCACGTCGGTCAGACAGCCTTCGCGCAACGCCGCGATCTGCGCTGCCATGTCCTGCGCGTCGATGATGTCGTTGCGCTGCTGGTAGATGACCTTGCGCTGGTCGTTGGAAACGTCGTCGTACTCCAGCAACTGTTTGCGGATGTCGAAGTTGCGTGCCTCGACCTTGCGCTGGGCGCTTTCGATGCTGCGGGTGACGATGCCCGCTTCGATAGCTTCGCCCTCGGGCATCTTCAGGCGGTCCATGATGGCGCGCACGCGGTCGCCCGCGAAGATGCGCATGAGCGGATCGTCCAGGCTCAGGTAGAAGCGGCTGGAGCCCGGGTCGCCCTGGCGGCCAGCACGGCCGCGCAGCTGGTTGTCGATGCGGCGGCTCTCGTGGCGCTCGGTGGCAATGATGCGCAGACCGCCGAGGGCCTTGACCTTTTCGTGGTCGGCCTGCCACTGCGCGCGGGCGGCTTCGATCTTCTTGGCCTTGGCGGCTTCGTCCAGCGAAGCGTCGGTTTCAATGGCCAGGATCATCTTTTCGAGGTTGCCACCCAGCACGATGTCGGTACCACGGCCCGCCATGTTGGTAGCGATGGTGATGGCACCGGGTCGGCCTGCCTGCACGATGATGTCCGCTTCGCGGGCGTGCTGCTTGGCGTTGAGCACCTCGTGCGGGAGCTTCTCTTTCTCGAGCAGCTCGGAGATGATTTCGGAGTTCTCGATGGAGGACGTGCCCACCAGCACAGGCTGGCCACGCTCGTGGCATTCGCGAATGTCCTGAATGGCGGCTTGGTACTTCTCCGGCGTGGTCTTGTAGACGCGATCGAGTTCGTCCTTGCGCTGGCTGGGGCGGTTCGGCGGAATCACCACCGTTTCCAGGCCGTAGATTTCCTGGAATTCGTAGGCCTCGGTGTCGGCGGTGCCGGTCATGCCGCCGAGCTTGGCGTAAAGGCGGAAGTAGTTCTGGAAGGTGATGGAGGCCAGCGTCTGGTTCTCAGGCTGGATCTGCACACCCTCCTTGGCCTCTACGGCCTGGTGCAGGCCGTCGCTCCAACGGCGGCCTGCCATGAGGCGGCCGGTGAATTCGTCAACGATGACGATCTCGCCGTTCTGCACCACGTAGTGTTGGTCGCGGTGGTAGAGGTGTTGCGCCTTGAGCGCCGTGACCAACTGGTGCATCAGCACGATGTTGGATGGGTCGTAGAGGGACGCGCCTTCGGGCAGCAGACCGGCCTGGCTGAGCAGTGCCTCGGCATTTTCGTGGCCACGCTCGGTCAGGTGGATCTGGTGGGCTTTTTCGTCCACGGTGAAGTCGCCGGGCTTGGTCACGCCCTCGCCAGTGCGCGGGTCTTCCTCGCCCTCCTGGCGAACCAGGCGGGGCACCAGCTGCTTGATGGCCACGTACATCGAGGTGTGGTCCTCGGCCTGGCCGCTGATGATGAGCGGCGTGCGTGCTTCGTCGATGAGAATGGAATCCACCTCGTCAACGATGGCGAAATTGAGCCTGCGCTGCACGCGGTCCACGGCCTCGTAGACCATGTTGTCGCGCAGGTAGTCGAAGCCGTATTCGTTGTTGGTGCCGTAGGTGATGTCAGAGGCGTAGGCGGCCTGCTTTTCTTCGCGCGGCATTTGCGGCAGGTTGATGCCGACGCTCAAGCCCAGCCAGTTGTAGAGTCGGCCCATCCACTGCGCATCGCGGGTGGCCAGGTAATCGTTGACCGTGACCACGTGCACGCCCTTGCCCGACAGGGCGTTGAGGTACACCGGCAGCGTGGCGGTCAGTGTCTTGCCCTCGCCCGTACGCATTTCGGCGATCTTGCCGCTGTGCAGGGCGATGCCGCCGATGAGCTGCACGTCGAAATGACGCATCTTCATGACGCGCTTGCTGGCCTCGCGCACAGTGGCAAAGGCTTCAGGCAGCAGGGCATCCAGCGTCTCGCCGTTGGCGACGCGCTGCTTGAACTCGGCCGTCTTGGCCTGGAGTTGTTCGTCGGTGAGCTTTTCGAACTGCGCTTCCAGCCCATTGATGCGCGCCACCGTTTTGCGGTAGGTCTTGAGCAGGCGGTCGTTGCGGCTGCCGAAAATTTTGGTCAGGAATTGGATGGCCATAAGAACAGCACCACCGCGCGCGCACGTGCGTCGCGAGATGGCTGGATGCTTCTCTCAGAACTTGCTTGGAAATACGCCAAGCCGTCGTCGGCGCTTTTCACCGTAACCGGACATTTTAGCGGCGCGCCACGGGGCACCCCTGCAGGGGGCTTTCAGGCCCTGGCGAGTGCCTCGCGCACGGCAGGCAACTGGCGGCGGGACACCTGCAGGCGTTCGTCCACACCATCCAGGCGCAACACCCAGCCGTCACCATCTTCGGCGCAAGCATCGCCCTGCGCTTGAACTTCGCTGGCGCGCTCCAAGGCACGAAGGCTGCGGCGCGACACCAGGGCGTTGCGGTGAATGCGCAGCAGGCGCCCGGGGTGCGCCTGCTCCAATTCCTGCAGGGAACCGTCGTACAGCCAGGACCGTTCGGGTGTACGCACGGTGACGTACTTGAGTTCGGCCTTGAGGTAGATCACGTCGTCCAACGGCACCCGCTCTGTGCGCCCCCGGTCGTGAATGAGCAGGAAGGCGTCTGCAGAGGCGTCTTGAGGGCGGGCTCGCAACCAGCGAGCGGCCTTTTCCAGCGCCTGGCGCAAACGTTCCACCCGCACAGGCTTGGTCAGGTAGTCCACCGCCTCCAACTCGAAGGCCTGCAAGGCGTGCTCGGCATAGGCCGTCACAAAAATGACCGCTGGCGCGGGTGTGCGCCTGCGCACGGCCGCCGCCAGCGCCAGCCCGTCCATCCCTGGCATGTGGATGTCCAGCAACAGAACATCCGGCGTTTCGTGCTCCAGGGCTGCCAGCGCCTGCTGGGCCGTCGCGGCTTCAGCCACCGACACCACCCCACCCGGCCCCGGCTGTGCGCATTCGGCCAGCAGGGCGCGCAGCCGCGAACGCGCCAGCGCCTCGTCGTCCACCACCAAGACCCGCAAACCCATACGCTGCTCCTTTGCAGTCACTCTTTCGCCCGGACCGATAAAATCCCGGTCCACCTCTATTTTTTCAAATTCTCCAGGCCCTCCCATCTTGCCCGGGCCCGCACGCCATGTCCACCAACCAACTCGACACCAAATCCCAGGCCTGGTCCGCGCTGTTCTCTGAACCCATGAGCGAGTTGGTCAAACGCTACACCGCCAGTGTGTTCTTTGACAAGCGCCTGTGGCAGGCAGACATTGCCGGAAGCCTGGCGCACGCCGACATGCTGGCCGCACAAGGCATCATCGGCGCTGACGACCTGGCCGCCATCCAGAAGGGCATGGCCCAGATCACCCAGGAGATCGAATCCGGCGCGTTCGAGTGGAAGCTGGACCTGGAAGACGTGCACCTGAACATCGAGGCACGCCTGACGCAGCTGGTGGGCGACGCAGGCAAGCGCCTGCACACTGGCCGCAGCCGGAACGACCAGGTGGCCACCGACGTGCGCCTGTGGCTGCGTGGCGAGATTGACCTGATCGGCGGCCTGCTGAACGACCTGCAAAAGGCGCTTGTGGAAGTGGCCGCCAAGAACGTGGACGTGATTCTGCCCGGCTTCACCCACCTGCAGGTGGCCCAACCGGTGAGTTTTGGCCACCACCTGCTGGCCTACGTGGAAATGTTCGCGCGCGACGCCGAGCGCATGGCCGACGTGCGCCGCCGCACCAACCGCCTGCCGCTGGGCAGTGCTGCACTGGCTGGCACCACCTACCCCCTGGACCGCGCCCGCGTGGCCCGCACCCTGGGCATGGTCGATGAAGCGGGGAACGCACAACTCTGCCAGAACAGCCTGGACGCCGTGAGCGACCGCGACTTTGCCATCGAGTTCACCGCTGCGGCCAGCCTGTGCATGATCCACGTGAGCCGTCTGAGCGAAGAACTGATCGTGTGGATGAGCCAGAACTTCAGTTTCATCCGCATTGCGGACCGCTTCACCACCGGCAGTTCCATCATGCCGCAGAAGAAAAACCCCGATGTGCCCGAGCTGGCACGGGGCAAGACAGGCCGTGTGGTGGGCCACCTGATGGGTCTGATCACCCTGATGAAGGGCCAGCCCCTGGCCTACAACAAGGACAACCAGGAAGACAAAGAGCCGCTGTTCGACACGGTGGACACGCTCAAGGACACGCTGCGCATCTTCACCGAGATGATTGGCGGCCAGCTGAACCCTGCCACTGGCGATAAGGAAGGCGGCATCACCGTGAACCGCGAGGCGATGGAGCAGGCGGCCCTGAAAGGCTACGCCACTGCCACCGACCTGGCCGACTATCTGGTGAAGAAGGGCGTGCCTTTCCGCGACGCGCACGAGACGGTGGCTCACGCCGTGAAGGCCGCCACCAGCCACGCCTGCGACCTGTCGGAGTTGCCTCTGACCGTGCTGCAAGGCTTTCACCCGCTGATCGAAAAGGACGTGTACGAGTGCCTGAGCCTGCGTGGCTCGCTGAACGCACGCAACACGCTGGGTGGCACCGCACCCGCTCAGGTGCAGGCGCAGATTGAGCGGCATCTGGCGCGGCTGGGCTGAGTGACACGGCGCGGTCAGCGCGCCGGTGGTCAGGCTGCGAGTTCTACGCGGTTGCGGCCGTTTCGCTTGGCGCGGTAGAGCGCCTCGTCGGCCCGGGCCAGGAAACTGGAGAGGCTCAATTCCTTTGCGTCGAACTCCGCCACGCCAAAGCTGGCCGTGTAACGCAACTGTTCACCGTTGACGAGCATCTCACTGGCGGCGACCGACAAGCGCATGCGTTCGGCCACCTGTACAGCCTCCAGCCCAGAGATGTTGGGCAGGAGTACCACGAACTCCTCGCCTCCCAGGCGCCCCACCACATCAACCTCCCGCACCTCTTGGGAGATGATGTGGGCAAAGCTGGCGAGCACGGCATCCCCCGTCATGTGGCCAAAGGTGTCGTTCACGCTCTTGAAGTGGTCAATGTCCACCATGACCATGGCCAGAGGCAGCCGGTAGCGCAGGGCGCGCTGTATCTCGGTCTCGGCAATCTCGGTGAAAGCGCGTCGGCTGGCCACGCCAGTGAGCGGATCGATGCGCGCAGCGAGTTCGGCGGCCTCTTTTTGCTTGCGCAGCTCGTCGGTGGCAAGCTGGACCTGCTGGCGCAGGTGCTCCTGGGTCATGGCCACCTGCGAAGCCATGGCGTTGATGCCCGATGCCAGTGTGCCAAGCGCTCCCGAGCGTCCCACATCGGCTCTGGCGTCAAATTCGCCCTCGCCAATGCGTGCGACCACGCGGCTGATGTTGGCGATAGGGCGAGTGACGCTGGACGCGATGAGCGTGGACAACACCCCGGCCAGCACCAGACCGAAGAAGGTGATGGCCAGGGCCCACAGGAGCAGATCGCGCTTTTGCTTCTGCAGCACGTCAAGGGTAAGCTCCACCACCACATGGCCGACGATGCGCCCACCCTGGCGCATGGCTCGGGGAGCAGGTTCCAACTCAAAAAGCTCGTCACCGGGAACCGACACCAGGTGGACGGGGACAACAACAACCAGGCGTTCGCCCAGCCCGATATATTCTTCTGAGCCGAGTGCAGGGAGTCCCGGAGACAAACTGCCAGCCAGAACCTGCAAACGGCCATCGGCAGAGAAGATGCCCACGCCTCGCATCTGCTCGTCGCCAGCCAGGGCGGCGTCAGCCAAGCGTTGCAAACCCTCCTGATTGCCTGCGAAAAGCGCAAACTCGGCTGCGCCCCCCAACTGAGCCGCGGCAGCCCTGGCGCGATCGCGCAACGCAGCAGTGAGTTCGCTGCTGTGGCGATCCAGGAAACCGGCCAGGAGCATGGCCACAGCCAGCACCGCAGGCAACGCCGCAGCCACCCACAAACGAGCTCGCATGCCGAAGAGTGGTTTGAAGGCGGTCATTGCCCACCCTCCTGACGACGCATCGCAGCTTCAAGTGCCGAGATGTCGGGCAAGGCCAAGCCCAGAGAACGCGCCACCTGTTCGTTGGCAACAACCTCAAAGGTGTCGGCAAGCTGTACCGGGGGCAACTGGCGCCCAGCCAACATGCGCCGCAGCACGGTCACAGTCTGTGCGGCGGACTGTGCTGGCGTGGTGTGCAAGGCCAAGGTGGCACCTGCACGCACATGCGCCGCAGAGTACGAAACCATGGGGATGCGCTGGCGGTACGCTGCGATCAACATGTTTTGCAACGAGGCCGCGTTGACCACCAAGGCATCTGGCAGCGCCAGCAAGACATCACAGGATTGCAGGACGGAACTCAGCGCGGGGAAGACCGCGTCTGCCGAAGCGCCTGCAGGCACGATGGCGTCAACGAGCTGAAAACCGCGGCTGGCCAGAGCGTCGGCCAGAGGTTGGCGCAAAGGCAGCGTGGTTGGCCCGAACACCACGCCGACGCGGCGGTAGTCTGGCATGGCGCGGCGCAACAGCTCCGCGTAACGCGCCACAGGCTGATCAAGCAGCACGGCGGTGGCCCGGGCATTGGGTGCGGGCGCGATGGCGTCGAAACTGCTTCTGGGCAACAAGGTTGCCACCAATGGCAAAGCGGCCAGAGCAGGCTCTCGCGACGCCCTTTCGACCATGCCACGGTATGCGCCACTGCCCATTGTGACCACCATGGCTGGTGCAGGCCCCTGGCCAAGCTGGAGATCACGCCAAAGGGCGATTTTGACGTCGAGGTTCTGACCGCCGCTGCCTGAGCGCAAGGCATCGCGCAACGCTGCAGCGGCGTCTTCGTGAATGCCACCCCGCTCGGCCAGCGCCACCCAAACCACGTTGGACGCGCCAAATGCCTCCATGGGGCCAAGCAACAGCGCGGCCCAGGTGAGCGTGAGGATGTGGCGGCGAGTCGGGCTCAGTTCAGAACTCCAGACGCAGGGTGGCGAAGGCACGCCGTTGGAATACGGTTGGACGGACCGAAAGAAACTCCTCCTGGTCACCGTTCAGGGACTGCAGAGTCAAGGCTCCTTCCGCACGTACTCGCCCTATGCGGAACTGACGAGCGACCCGCAAATCGACCCGGGTGGCAGGCTCCAGCAAGTTGTCAGTTGATCGACGCCAATTCATGCTGTCCCTTGCATGGACCATCAAGGTCACGTCCCAACCGTGGTTCAAGCGTTGGAACAGCGCAAGGGTGGTGTTTTTTTGGGGAGACTGCCGGTCAATGTCAACTGCGTAACGCCAATCCATGTCAAGGAAACTCTGATTCACCCAGATCTGAGTGTCTTCAAGCGGCGACCAGCGAACCTGGTACTCCACGCCTCGGATATCGAAACCCGGGCGATTGCCGAAGTCCCGCTGCGCGCCCCCAACGTTCACCTCGATGTTGTCTCGAAATGCTTCGTTGAAGGCGCGAACATCAAGAGTAAGCCGAGCATCCGGGAAATGACCGAAATAGCTGACCTCCCGCGTGGTGAGGCGCTCGGGCTGAACCGTGCCACTGGATGCAAAGGTGCGAACAACTGTATTGCCTGGCAAAACGTAACGAACGTCGCTTTCACGCTCGAACAGAGTTGGCGCCCGCTGTGCGTATGCAACACCCGCCCGGAGCGTATGCCCTGGAGCAAGCTGGTAGTTCACCATGAGACGAGGCCAGGCGTAAGAACCGGCCTCACTGCCTCGCCCGGCGAAGATTCCCGCATTGAGCATCCAGCCAGGGGCAAAGCCCCACTCCACGTTGCCAAAGACGCGGACGTCGTCGGTTTTTACCGCATTGGCCTGGTTGAACATTGGTAACGACCAGGCACGCTCGGCAACATAGCCCGCACCCCACACAGCCCGGACTGATTCACCGAAACTGCGTTGATGCTGGTATTCGAGGTTGAGTCTGCGGTCTTTGCTGCCGAAATCGATGGTGACAGAAGGGATAGGCCCATAAGGCGCCGCATCGACGGTGTGGCCTTCTTCCCAGGAGGCAGAGACTTTTACAGACTCCGTGGGCGAAAGTTGCCGCTTCCATAGACCATGCAGATAACGACTGTCCCAAGTGACGGTCCGTTGCGGGTTGTCTGGCGACCAGGAATAGCCTTCCTGCGTATTGATTTGCGTGTATCCGGCCTTGAGCATCAGTTCCGTGTCGGCCCCAAGCCGAACGTCACCGCGCCAATGCAGGTTATCCACCCTGCGATCATCGAAAACGAACTCGTAGCCGCTGTCGCGGCGCTGCGCCGCAGAGAGCCGGAAACTCGCATCTGGACTGCCCCAGCCGATACGAACGTGCTCGTCTTGTATGTCCTGAGTACCTGAAGTTACCGATACCTCGCCCCCAAGGGTGTCTGCAGAATGGCGGGTAACGATGTTGATGACACCAAACAGGGCGTTTGCTCCATAAGCCGCCGAGTTGGAGCCTCGAAGCACCTCCACACGCTCAACATCCTCAATCGGCACGGACATCATGCCTCTGTTGGTTCCACCCAGGTAGGTGAACGAATACACCGAGCGCCCGTCAATCAACACAAGGTTGCGCGTTCCGTATTCATCGATCGGTGCGTGGTACACACCAGTGGGGTTGCCGCCGTTGTAGCCAGAGACGATGTAACCAGGAACCAGGCGCAGAAGATCCGTCAAATCCCTGGCCCCCATGCGCCGTATGGTCTGGCGGTCGATGATGGTGACGGCCCCGGGCGTGTCGCTGATCGGCTGGGTAAGGCGGCTGACCGTGAGCACCACCGGCAGGTTGGCGAAGTAGTCAGCTTCCGTCAGAGCGGCCAATTGGTCCGAACCACCCTGAGCCTGGGCCATGGCCGAACCGGAAGCAGCCATTGCAAACACCAACGCAGCAGCGACCCACCTGCTCACATGGGCACTGGCACGCACCGGGTTCGGGCACTTGGGGGTCATGGACAACGTGTGTGAATTTTGCCTGTAGCCTATCTTACAGGGGCCCCGTGAAAGCAAAACGCCGACACAAAGGTCGGCGTCTCACATTTGACACAGGCGCTCAGCGCCCTCCATCAACGGAAGCGAGGCTGGGGCTTGGTGGCCAGTTCGCCGTCCACCGTTGCCAGGTAGTTGGCGATCTGCTTGAGTTCTGCAGGTTTGAACTGCTTGGCGATGCCACCCATGATGCCGTTGGAACGGCCAACGTACTGGTTACCCTCGACCGTATAGGACTTCAGGGCCACGTAGAGGTAGTCGGCGTGCTGACCAGCAATCTTGGGGTAGCTGGGGTCGATAGGCTTGCTGAAGTTGGCGCCATGGCAGGACACGCAAGCACCCTTTTCCAGCAGAGCGGCAACGGCAGCGGGAGCAGCCTTGGGGGCATCAGGCGCGGTAACGCCAGCGTTGTGGCCACTGTAGAAGGCGGCAAGATCGGCAATGTCCTGCTCATTCAACGACGCGGCAATGCCACGCATGGTGGGGTGCTTGCGATCGCCCTTCTGATAGGCTGTGAGCGCAGCGGCAATGTACTTGTCGGACTGGCCGGAAATCTTGGGCACCTTGTGGATTTCCGGGAAGCTGTTCTGGTAACCCGGAATGCCGTGGCAGCCAATGCACATGGCGGCCTTGGTTTCGCCGACCTTCGCGTCACCCTGGGCATGGGCCGTGAAAGTCAGGGCGACGGTCGCGCTTGCGACAACGGTTTTCAACAAGGTGGACAACGGTTTGTTCATTTTGCAAGCACAATCAGAAGGACGTTTGACAAAAATCAACGCGCGATTATATAGACTCGCCCTTGAGCAATTCACCCTTGAAAACCCTTGGCCGCACGTAATGTCGCGGCGAGGCCCAAGTTACCGGCAGCAACCCCATGAAATTCACCGGCTCCCAGAACTACGTCGCCACCCAGGATCTGATGCTCGCGGTCAACGCGGCCATCAAGCTCAAGCGCCCGCTGCTCGTCAAGGGCGAGCCGGGCACGGGCAAGACGATGCTGGCCGAGGAGGTGTCGCAAGCGCTGACCATGCCGCTGCTGCAGTGGCACATCAAGTCCACCACCAAGGCGCAGCAGGGACTGTATGAATACGACGCGGTTTCGCGCCTGCGCGACTCGCAGTTGGGCGACGACCGCGTGAAGGACATCCAGAACTACATCGTCAAAGGTGTGCTGTGGCAGGCGTTCACGGCCGATGAGCCGGTGGCGCTGCTGATTGACGAGATTGACAAGGCCGACATTGAATTCCCGAACGACCTGCTGCGCGAACTCGACCGCATGGAGTTCTATTGCTACGAAACGCATGAACTGATCCGCGCGAAGCACCGGCCGCTGGTGTTCATCACCTCGAACAACGAGAAGGAGCTGCCAGATGCCTTCCTGCGCCGCTGCTTCTTCCACTACATCAAGTTCCCCGAGGCGGACACGATGAAGCAGATCGTGGACGTGCACTTCCCCGGCTTGAAGGACGAATTGCTGAAGGCGGCGATGAAGACGTTCTTTGACATCCGCAACCTGCCGGGCCTGAAGAAAAAACCCAGCACCAGCGAATTGCTGGACTGGTTGAAGCTGCTGATGGCCGAGGACATTCCGCTGGAAGCCTTGCAAAGCCAGGACAACAAGGTGAGCGTGCCGCCGCTGGTGGGCGCACTGCTGAAGAACGAGCAGGACATCACGCTGTTTGAGAAGCTGGTGTTCATGAACCAACGCAACCGCTGAAGGCCGGACATGGAACAGCAGACTGAACGCATGCTCAAACAGGGGGTGTCCGACGCCGTGGGGTTCCTGGGTGGCGCTCTTCTGGGTTACTGGGTCAGCGAGTGGATGGGATGGAGCATCTTCACCGAGGGTTATGGCAGCGGCAGCGTGCTTGGGATTTTGGCTGTGGGCCTGGGCGGCGGCGGGGGGCTGCACCTGGCACGCCGCTGGCAGCGCGCCAACCTTCAGGACAAGAACAAGGGGTAAGGCATGGCCTTCGTTGAACCGGTGACCCTGTCTGCGCATGGCGTTGCGCTGGTTCCCTTGTCTTTGGAACACGAAGACGGGCTGAAAGCCGCCGCAGCGGATGGCGAATTGTGGAAGCTGCGCATCACCTCGGTGCCCGAGCCTGAGAACACCCGCAAATACATTGAAGACGCCCTGGCCATGCGCGAAGCGGGCAACCGCTTTGCCTTTGCTGTGACAGACAGTGCCACTGGCGAAGTGCTGGGTTCCACCAGTTATCACGACATCATCCCTGCCGTGCGGCGCGTGGAAATTGGCTACACCTGGTACGCCAAGAGCCACCAGCGCACGCACGTGAACACGGTGTGCAAGCTGCTGATGATGGGTCATGCCTTCGACACGCTGGGCTGCCACGTGGTGGGGTGGCGCACCGACAACTACAACTTTGCGTCGCAACGCGCGATTGAACGCCTTGGCGCGAGGAAGGACGGCGTGATACGCGGCCACGCACTGCGTCGCGATGGCACGATCCGCGACACCGTGATGTACAGCATGCGCAGCGGTGAGTGGCCTGAGGCGAAGGCGCAACTGCTGTACCTCTTGAGGCAGCGGGGCACCATCGGCTGAGGTGCGGAAGCGGACATGCGGAGGCTGACATGCTGATCGACTTTTTCTACACCCTGCGCGCCGCGAAGCTGCCGGTGTCGGTGAAGGAATACCTGACGCTGCTGGAAGCGCTGAAAGCCGACGTGGTGGGCCCGCGCAACCCGGACGCCTGCACGCTGGACGACTTCTATTACCTGAGCCGCACCGCGCTGGTGAAAGACGAGAAGCATTACGACAAGTTTGACCGCGCCTTTGCCGCCTACTTCAAGGGTGTGGAAATGCTGGCGGACTTCAACAAGGAGATTCCCGCCAACTGGCTGCGCAAGGAGCTGGAGCGGCTGCTCTCTGACGAGCAAAAGGCCAATGCGCCCAAGATGGATTGGGACGAGCTGATGGAGACGCTGAAAAAGCGTCTTGAAGAACAGAAGGAGCGCCACGAGGGCGGCAGCAAGTGGATAGGCACGGGTGGCACGTCACCCTTTGGCCACGGCGGCTTCAACCCGCAGGGCATACGCATAGGCGCGAACCGGGAAAAAGGTGGCGGCAACAAGAGCGCCGTGAAGGTGTGGGACCAGCGCGCCTACCGCGACTACGACGACACCCAGGAGCTGGGCACACGCAATATCAAGATGGCGCTGCGCCGTCTGCGCAAGTTTGCGCGTGAAGGCAACGAACTGGAGCTGGACCTGCCAGACACCATCCGTGCCACGGCGGCCAACGCGGGCTGGCTGGACATCAAAATGGTGCCCGAGCGGCACAACAACGTGAAGGTGCTGCTGCTGATGGACGTGGGCGGCACCATGGACGAGCACATCCAGCGTGTGGAGGAACTCTTCAGCGCGGCCAAGAACGAGTTCAAGCACCTGGAGTTCTATTACTTCCACAACTGTGTGTACGACTTTGTGTGGAAGAACAACCGCCGCCGCTACGCCGAGAAGTTCGAGACTTGGGACATCATCCGCAAGTACAACAAGGATTACAAGCTCATCTTCGTAGGTGACGCCACCATGAGCCCCTACGAGATCCTGCAGCCCGGCGGCAGCGTGGAATACAACAACGAGGAAGCGGGTGCCGAATGGCTGCAACGGCTCACACACGCTTTCCCCAAATTCGCCTGGATCAACCCTGAGCCACAGGGCGTGTGGCAGTACCGGCAGAGCATCGCAATCGTTCAGCAGCTCATGGGCCAGCGCATGTACCCGCTCACGCTCAAGGGGCTGGAAGAGGCGATGCGGACCCTGTCGAAGTGAGACGCTGGCACCCTGCCCTTGCGCGTGCCGCCCTGGCCCTGCTGCTGTGTGGCAGCGGGTCGCACGTGGCACAGGCACAAACGCCACCCGAAGCCAGCAAGCAGCCCTTCACGTTGGAGGTTGTGGCACCCGCACCGCTGAACGACTTTGTGCGCAGGCACGCCGAACTGCAACGCTTCCAGGCACTGGATGACCTGACCCCACAGGAACTGGAACGTCTGCTGGCCACGGCGCCAGAAAACATACGCCGCCTGCTGGGCACGCAAGGGTACTTTGCGCCGCGCGTGCAGGTGCAACTGCTTCCTGCCACCCAGGACAATGTGCCGCCGGTGGTCCAGGTGACCGTGGAGCCGGGCGCGCGCACGCAGGTGGCCAAGGTTGCCATCGGCCTGCAAGGCGAAGTGCGCGACAACCCCGCCAGCGCCGAGCAACGCGCTGCCGTACAGGGGGAATGGGCGCTGCCGGTGGGCGAGCCCTTCACGCAAGCGGCGTGGGACACGGCCAAGAACCAGGCTCTGCGCAGCCTGGCCAACCGTGTGTACCCACGCGCGCGCATCACGAACAGCCTGGCCGACATCGACCCCGAACGGCACGAGGCCCATCTGAACGTAGACCTGGATTCGGGCCCGGCCTATGCCTTTGGCGACATCGCCGTGGAGGGCGCGCAGCGCTACGACCCGGACATGGCGCGGCGGCTTACCCGGCTGGCGGGCGTGCGCCGTGGCGCCCCCTACGATGAGGCCGTGTTGCAGGCTGCGCAGCAGCGTCTGGTGGACAGTGGCTATTACGCGTCGGCCTTTGTGATGGTGGATGAGACCGACACACCCCAGGATGCCCCGGTGCAGGTGCGGGTACGCGAGGCGCGGCTGCAAAAGCTGGTGCTGGGCGTGGGCGCCAGCACCGACAACGGACCGCGCCTGAGCCTGGAACACACACACCTGAACGTGCCCGGCCTGCATTGGCGCGCCGACACCAACCTGAAGCTGGAGCGCGATGCCAGCACGCTGGGCACCCAGCTGCAAAGCCCGGTGGACGACCAGGGCTGGCATTGGGTGACTGGCGTGCAGCTGCAACGCGTGCAGGACGACCCCAGCGTGACCCACAGCCAGCAGTGGCGTGTTGGCCAGGCACAAAACGGCGCGGAACTGGACCGCAGCTTCTTCCTGCAGTACGACCGTTCGCGCATCACCGACCCTGGCCTGCCCGATGCGGATGCCGAATCGTCCATCAGCGCCAACTACGCGTGGACACGGCGGCGCTTCGACGACATCACCTTCCCACGCCGGGGGCACGGCCTGGCCGTCGAGCTGGGCGCAGGCGTGACACTTTCGCAAGAGCGCCAGCCTTACCTGCGCGCCAAGGCGCGCTGGCTAGGCTACTGGCCCGTGGCCTCGGACAGCACACGGCCCAGCCGCCTGGCACTGCGCCTGGAAGGGGGCGCCGTTTGGGCGCGCAACAACGCCCCAGTGCCCGCCACGCAACGCTTTCTGGCGGGTGGCGACCAGAGCGTGCGCGGCTACGGCCCGCGCGAAATCGGCATTCCCCTGGCCAGCGGCGGTGTGGACCCTGGCCGCTTGCTGACCGTGGCCAGCCTGGAATGGCAGCGCCCGATATGGGTTGACGGCAAACGCAGCCCCTGGGAGGCCGCCCTTTTCGTTGACGCGGGTGCCGTGGGCGACACCGCAAAAGACCTGGACCCGAAGGTTGGCATAGGCGCGGGCGTGCGCTACCGCAGCCCGGTGGGGCCGCTTCAGCTGGATTTGGCCTATGGCCTGGACAAGAAGCAGTTGCGGCTGCACCTGAGCGTGGGGTTTGCGTTTTGAGCGACACACAAACGCCCCCTGCCCCAACCCCGCCCCAGCGTGGCAAGGGGTGGCCTACGCGCGTTTTGCGCCTGGGTGAAGGGTTGGCCGCCAGCACGGTTTGGCTGACTGGCGCGGCAGTGGCCCTGCTTTGCAGCCTGCTGCTGGCCGCCTGGCTGTGGAGCGGGCAGGCCCAATCCCTGCCCCAAGCGCTGGGCTGGGCGCAGCGTTGGCTGGCCGATGACACGGGGCACAGCCCCCTGCAGTTCAGCAACGCGCAAGGCAGCTTGCGCGAAGGCGGCAGCATAGGCCACCTGCGCTGGCAGCAGGACAAGCTGGACGTGCAGATTGAAGAACTGGAGGTGCGCTGGCCCGCCCGGCTGCTGGCAGATGCGTTGATTCGGCGGCGGGTACAGATCGACACCTTGTCGACAAGCAGCGTGCGCGTGGTGGACGAGCGAGCACCGTCGACGGAGCCCTTGGCGCCCCCTACCACGCTGGAACTGCCCTGGCTGCGGGAAGTGAGTCTGCCCGTGAAGCTGCAACAGTTGAAACTGGAGGGACGCACTCGATTGGCACTGGGCCCTGTGCAAGCCACCTACCACTACGGCGGCAGCGCGGCAGACGGCCAACCCGGCCACCACCTGGATGTGACCCGCCTGCGCTGGGCCGAGGGTGACTACACCCTTGACGCCCAAGTGCAGACCGCCGCTCCCATGGCTATGCAGGTGCGGCTGGACGGACGCATACCCACGCGCGTACCGGTAAAGGGTGGCGCCGCGCTGGACCTGCGGGCTGAAGCCCGCGTCCACGGCACCCTGGCCACGCGGGACGCTGCGCTGCAAGTGCAGGCAGATATCAGAACCCCGGCCGCGCAGACCAACAGGCCCGCACCGTACCTGCAAGCCAACATCCACCTGCGGCCTTGGGCAGACATGCCGCTGGACAGCGGGCACCTGCAACTGCAAGACATTGACCTGGCCAGCCTGTGGCCCGGTGCGCCAGTGACACGGCTGCGTGGCGCATGGCTGGCTGACCGCAGCGGCGCAGCGTGGCGCCTGCGCGGCGAGCTGACCAACCTGCGACCCGGCCCCTGGGACCGCCAGGCACTGCCTTTGGGCAAGCTGCGCGCCGACCTGCAAATGACTGCAGACCAGTGGAAGCTGACCGAACTGCACGCCGAACTGGCGAACGCACAGCTACAGGCCCACGCCACGGCGCAACTGCGCCCCCAACCACAGTTGCCCTGGCGTGAACGCCTGACGGGCTGGGAAGGTGAATTGCAGGTTCAGGGGTTGCACCCCAACGCCCTGTTGAGCACCCTGGCCGTGCAGCCGATGGATCTGTCGGCCAAAGTGCAGGCCCGTGGAGCACTGCCGCCGTCGTCAGGAAGGTTTGAAGTCAGCGCCGGGCCCCAAGCCGGGCACGGCAGCAGCAACCGCGCCCTGCCCGCCCCCAAACTGCAAGCAGACGGGGGCTGGAACAACGGTTTGCTGGAATTGAGGCAGGTGCTCGTGCAGGCCATGGAAGTGGAGGCCAGCGCACAGGGCACGCTGGACGTGGCCGCCCGGCGCTTTGACGGTACGCTGGATGCCCGGCTGCCCGGTGTGACAGCAACGGCAAAAGGCCAGTGGCGTTTGACTACCCCGCAGCCACAAGCAGCGAACCGACCCGCCCAGACCCGCGACCAAGGCCAACTGGAAGTGGAGCTGCAACAGGCCAGCGAACTGCAACGCTGGCTGCGCCAGACGCTGGCCACCGCCGACCGGTTGCTGCCCTCGGCGAAGCCATCAAGCCACGTGCCCGCTAAATGGCTGGACCTTGCCTTGGATGCCCAAGGCTCCCTGGCACTGGATTGGAACACCGCGCCCGGCCAGCCTACACAACTGGCAATGCGCCACCAAGGCACCGCGCGCACCAGCGACTGGAACCTGCGGACCGCACTGCAAGCCCAAGGCCAGTTGGCGTGGACCCAACGCGGACCCGATGTTCGCATGAGGGTGAGCGAACTCACCCTGCAAGGCACGGGAAAGAACCTGCCCTACGGCGCGACGCTGAACCTGCAAGGCACACCCGAGGCCCATTGGACCAACGGCACCCTGGACTTGCAGGCTGGGCGCCTGCTGATCAAACCCGACCCTGCGCCGGGCACGCCCGCCATGTCCCGCGACCCGGTGACACTGGCCTGGGACGGGCTGCGCTGGAACGAAGCCGAACTCACCACCCGGGGGCAGGCCCAGGGGCTGGCACTGAGCTGGCTCAACGCCTGGCTGGCCAACCCCGCCGCGCCACAAGGCCCCATGGCAGCAGCAGGCTTGGCGGGTGAACTGCTCTTCCAGGCCGATTGGGACTTGCGCTTGCCCTTGCATCAACAGGCAGCAACAGCACGCCCGGCACAAGCCCGCCTGTCGCTACGCCGCACCAGTGGCGACCTGGCGCTGGTGACGGGCGAAGGGCAACGTGCCGAACGGCTGGCAGCAGGCGTGAGTGAGGTGGCGGCGGTGGTCGAACTCACAGGCCGCACCCTGAGCACACAGCTGCGTTGGCAAAGCCAGAATGCCGGGCAGATCCAGACCGATGCACGCACAGAGCTTGCCCCGCCCACCCAGGACGCATCCTGGAGTTGGCCGGAGACCGCGCCGCTGCAAGGGCGAGTGCAGGCGGCGCTGCCCCAGGTGGGTTTGTGGTCGCGCCTGGCGCCGCCCGGCTGGCGTGTACGCGGCAGGCTCCAGGCCGACGCCACCCTGAGCGGCACCCGCCAGCAGCCCCTGTGGCGCGGCACCCTGCAAGCCGACGACCTGGCCCTGCGCTCCTTGCTGGACGGACTGGACTTCACCGACGGACAACTGCTCGCCCGCCTGGATGGCGACACCCTGCGCATCGACAGCCTGCGCCTGCGTGGCGCGGGCGGCGAACAAGGCGGGCTGCTCACCGGCAGCGGCTCGGCCACGTGGCCGCTGCTGCCAGCCGCAGAAGGCACCCCACCCCGCCGCGAACCCGACATCGAACTGAAGCTCCAGGCACAACAGCTGCGTCTGCTGGCCCGTGCCGACCGGCGCCTCACGCTCAGTGGCAACGTTGACGCGCGCCTGCGCGGGCAGCGGCTCGACGTGTCCGGCCGCCTGCGGGCCGACCAGGCCCTCTTCCTGCTGCCCGACGAATCCACCCCCACCCTGGGCGACGACGTGGTGGTGCGCGGCCAGCAGCGCCCCACCACGACTGCCAGCGGCACGCCCGTGCAAGCCCACGTGCAACTGGACCTGGGCCTGGGCGATGACTTCCAGGTTCGCGGACAGGGTGTGCACACCTGGCTGGCCGGGCGGTTGCAACTCACGAGCAGCCCCAGCCAAAGTGCACCGCAGTTGACCGGCCAGGTGCGCACCGTGCGAGGCACGTACCGGGCCTACGGGCAGTCGTTGAGCATTGAAGAAGGAGTGGTGCGTTTCAATGGCGCGTACGACAACCCGACGCTGGACATTCTGGCGCTGCGGCCGCACCCCACGCAGAAGGTGGGCGTGCAGATCAGCGGCACCGCCCGCTCGCCGCGCGTGCGCCTGTACGCCGACCCCGACCTGCCCGACAGCGAGAAACTGGCCTGGCTGGTGTTGGGCCGCCCGGCCACAGGCGCAGGTGCCGAGGCCGCTGTGCTGCAACAGGCGGCTCTGGCGCTGCTCAGCGGGCAAGGCCGCACGGGTGACGGCTCGCTGACCCGCGCGCTGGGGTTGGACGAGCTTTCATTCCAGGGCGAAGGCACCAACCCCGACGGCACCACGACGGCTGCCGCGCTCACCCTGGGCAAGCGCATCTCCAACCAGCTTTACCTGAGCTATTCGCGCAGCGTGGTGGGCGTGATGGGCACCGTGGCCGTGCTGTACGACGTGTCGCGCTACGTGACCCTGCGCGCCCAGGCGGGCGACGACAACGCGATCGACCTCATCTTCACGCGGCGCTTCGACTGAACGGGCGCCCGTGGCCCGGTACAATCCGGCCCGGCCTCCTCGTAGTTCAATGGATAGAACGGCCGCCTCCTAAGCGGCAAATACAGGTTCGATTCCTGTCGAGGGGACCAGTCCCCGGCTCAACTCTTGCCGCGCAGTGTGCGGCTCAGCAGAATGACCGGAATCAACCCCACCAGCACCAACGTCAGCGCAGGCAGGGCCGCTTCGCCCAGGCGCTCGTCGCGCGCCAGCTGGTAGGTCACCACGGCCAGCGTGTCGCTGTTGAAGGGGCGCAGCACCAGGGTGGCGGGCAGCTCCTTCATCACGTCCACAAACACCAGCAGCGCCGCCGCCGCCGTGGAACGTTTGAGCAAGGGCCAATGCACCCGGGCCATCAACGAGGCGCCCGTGCTGCCCAGCATGCGGGCGGAGTCGTCCAGGCTGGCAGGAATACGCGCATAACCGCTTTGCACAGACTGCAGTGCAACCGCCGAGAAACGCACCAGGTAGGCCCAGACGATGCCCAGCACCGTGGCAGTGACCCAGTAGCCGACGCTGCTTTCGGGCGCCACCTCTTGCAGCCACCCCACGGGCAGCAGCAGACCCACCACCACCACCGCACCGGGCACTGCGTAGCCCAGGCTGACCACGCGCACGGCACCGCGCGTGAGCAGCGTGGGTTGCCGCCGCTGCGCAAAGCCCAGCGCCAGCGCGGCCACGGTGGCCAGCAGCGCGCTCAATCCGGCCAGCCACAGGCTGTTGCGCGCCCATTGCACGAAAGAGTTCCAGGGCAGATCGTCCCACCCGCCCACCAGCGGCCGCAGCATGAACAGCACGGGCAACACAAACCCGAACAACACCGGCAAGCCGCACACCAGCCACGCCCACACCGCGCGGGCACCATGCAAGCGCGCGGGTTGGGCCTCGGCACTGCCCGCGCGCATGCCGCGCAAGCTGGCAAAACGCATGCGCTGCTGGGCACGGTGTTCCAGCCACAACAGCAGCGCAACGGTCAGCAGCAGCAGCGTGGCCAGTTGCGCGGCCGCCAGGCGGTTGTCCATCACCAGCCAGGCCTTGTAAACACCCGCGGTAAAGGTCTGGATGCCGAAGTAGCTGGCCACGCCAAAGTCCGCCAATGTCTCCATCAAAGCCAGGGCCACGCCAGCAGCAACCGCCGGGCGGGCCAGCGGCAAGGCTACCTCTCGGATGCGCCGCGACAAGGGAGCCCCCAGCAAACGCGCAGCTTCCATCAACTGGGCGGCGCGTTCGCTCAACGCCGTGCGCGCCAGCAGATAAACGTAGGGGTAGAGACTGAAGGTGAACACCCACACCGCCCCCCAGACGTTGCGCACCTCGGGGAACACGCGGCCCCGCAAACCGAACGTGTCGCGCAAGAACACCTGCATGGGGCCGGAGAACTGCAAGAAGTCGGTGTAGGCGTAAGCCACCACGTAGGCGGGCATGGCCAGCGGCAGCAGCAGGGCCCACTCAAACACGCGCCTGCCGGGAAAGTCAAACAGCGTCACCGCGCTGGCCGTACCCATGCCCACCAAGGCCACGGCCAATGCCACCGCCACACACAGCAGGAGTGAAGTCCAGGTGTATTCCGGCAGCACGGTAGCCGCCATCTGGCGCAACACGTCCTGCGCTTCGGCGTTGAACTGCAGCCACGATGCCCCCAGCGCCAGCACCGGCAAGGCGAGCAACAGGGCAAAAAGCAACAAAGCGGCCTGGGGCAGCCATTGCCCCAAACGGGTGAGTATTTGATTCATGTCAGCGCGAATGAGAATGGTCATTATCTACAATGCGATGTATGTTCCTTTCCGTCTCCCACCTCAGCATCCGTTACCCCGGCGCCGACCACCTGGCGGTGGACGAGGTTTCGTTCGGCCTGGCGGCGGGGGAAATTGGTGTGCTGATCGGCCCTTCAGGCTGCGGCAAGACCACGCTGCTGCGCGCGGTGGCTGGCCTGGAACGGGCCACCAGCGGCAAGATTGCCCTGCAAGGTGAAACGGTGAGCGGCAACGGCAGCCACGTACCACCGGAACAGCGCCGCATCGGCATGGTGTTCCAAGACTACGCGCTGTTCCCGCACCTGAACGTGGAACGCAACATCGCCTTCGGCATCAAGCACATGGACGCCAAGGCCCGCCAGGCACGTGTGCGCGAGGTGCTGGCACTGGTGGGGCTGGACGGCATGCAAGGCCGCTTTCCGCACGAACTGTCGGGCGGGCAGCAACAGCGCGTGGCCCTGGCTCGCGCCCTGGCGCCCAACCCTCGCCTGATGCTGCTGGACGAACCTTTCTCCAACCTGGACGTGGACCTGCGCGAGCGGCTGGCGCACGAGATCCGCGCCATCCTCAAGGCGGCAGGCGCAACTGCCCTTTTCGTGACGCACGACCAGCTCGAAGCCTTTGCCATTGGCGACGTGATCGGGGTGATGCACCAGGGCCATTTGCACCAGTGGGACAGCGCCTACGCGCTCTACCACCGGCCTGCCACACGCTTTGTGGCCGAATTCATCGGGCACGGCGTTTTTGCCCCGGCGCAGATTGCACACCACGGTGACGAGGTGGTGGTGCAGACGCCGCTGGGCGCCCTGCAGGACGTGGAGGAGTGCCCGCTGCCCAGCGCCTACGAGGCGGGCCTGTGCGACGTGCTGCTGCGCGCCGACGACATCGTCCACGACGACGACGCCCCAGTGAAGGCGCAGATCGTTCGCAAGGCCTTCCGGGGTTCGGAATTCCTATACACCCTGCGCCTGGCTTCGGGCGAAACGGTGATGACACACGTGCCTTCGCACCACGACCACGCGGTGGGCGAATGGATCGGCATCCGCGCGGCGGTGGACCACGTGGTCACCTTCGAGCGGGGCGGTGGCGCTGCCTCGCCGCCCGCGCCCGGCGTGGCCGTGCGCTGACGCCGCACTGCCCTGAATCAATGCTGGTGACCATGCCCGTGGGCGGGCAGCACCTCCAGCAACGCGGCAGGAAAGCGCATGCCTTTGGTGTCGGTGCCGCTGGCGGGTTTTTCCACCCAGGCGTTGCGGCCCTTCTCGCAAACCTGCTCCACGTTGAACCACAGCGGCCCAGCCGCCGCGGCCACCTGGAACTGCATCACGAACTCGTCGTAGAACGCATCGGGCAAAGTGCCGCCGCTCCACACCACGCGCGCCACGCGCTCGGTGACTTGGCGGCCATGCTGTGTAACGGGGCGGGCCAGCTTCTCCACCTCGGTGCTGAGCTGCCAGCCCGGCTTGGGCATGGGCTTGGCGCCCAGCAAACCCTCGGGCAGCGTCACCTCCAGGCGAACGGTGGGTGAGCCTTCGCACCCGTGACCGACCTTGAACGCGGCACGGTGGTAAGCGCCCTGGGTGGCGCTGGGCTCCTGCAAGGTGATGTGGGCTTGGGCTGCGGGCAGGCCCGCCATAAAAGCCAAGGAGCAGATCAACAGGGGTTTGGCGAGTTGGTTGTTCATGAATGCAAGGGGTATGGGGTAAGGAGATGGCAATTCAGGCGGGGCAGGCTTGGGTTGGCAGGGCGCCTTGCGTGATCAGCCCGTGCGGTAAGCGCAGCGTGCCGGAACGCTCCAGCCTGGCCAGCGCGCGGCAGACGGTTTCGTGCTGCGCGTCAACGACCTGGGCCATCTCACGCAGGGACGGCAGCATCTTTCGCTCCTTGCCTGCCTGTGACTTGGCACCCGCAGCCGGGCGCGCCCACGCCTGCCAAGCCAACCCCAGCAGCCGCAACAGATGCGCAAGACGCTGCGCCACCGGGCCGGTGCGCAAGGTGGCCATGTCTTCGTAGCGCGCCAGCTGCTGCAGCAGAGCCTGCTGCATGAGGTGCTCCCGCTCCTCGGAAGCTGTGCACGCCACCGGCTCAATGTGCAGCGGCGTCAAGGCGGTGGCATCGAACTGGTAAGGCTGGCCACACAAGGACTCGGTGCCAATCAGGTCCCCGGGCAGGGCCAGACGCACCACCTGGCGCTGCGGGCCGTGCTTGCGCTCCAGGCGGGCAACGCCCGCAATCACGCGCCACAGCGGCCCTGCGTTGCCAGACATGAAGATGGACGAACCGGCGGGGCACAGCCCGCCTGCTGACAAGGTTGAGGTTTTCAAGACGAACTCCTGTTACTGAACCGATGAACCCGGCCACGCGCGACTTGGCGCGTGCCTGAACCGCTGGCGCGCGGTACGCCACGGTTTCACGAAGCATGGGTGTCAGGACAGGAGGGGCGGCCCCCGGGCCGAGGCCTTGGCAACCGCAAAGGCGGCGAAAGGCAGCGCCAGGTGCGCGGGCTGGGGAGTGTGCGGTACCCGCGCCCAGTCAAAGTGCCAATGGGAAGCCAGCGGCGCAAAGCGCTCTGCCGCCAGCAGGCACAGGCCGCAGGCGTCGAGCAGGTGCGACAGTTGCTCTGGACCTGCCTTTTTTGCACTGGTGGCCCGCGTGCGCAAGCCAACGTCGTGCAAGACCCAGCGAGCACCCGTGCCGGAGCAGACCTCCACCATCTGCCACCCCGTGCCATGCGCCCGCCAACGCGACACCCCGGGGGCAAGCGTGGCCGCGCACATGAGCAGCAGCACCCAGCGCGCCCAACTCGAGTGGGTCGCTTGTAGCCTGGGCTGGGTCAAGGCCATGAGTGATCAGTGCGGCAAGACGACGAGGCGACTCAGGCAAGCGTCAGTGCTTGTGGCCGTGCTGGTGCTGCATACCTTCGGCAGGCATGGCGGTAGCACCCAACGCGCGCACGGGCAGTTGCAACTCCAGCGTCTCGCGCTTGGCCTGGGCGTCTTCAAACACCAGGGTCAGCGGCACAGTGTCGCCAGCCTTCACCGCGCCTTTCAAGTCCAGCAGCATCACGTGGTAGCCGCCAGGTTTGAGTTCCACCGTCTTGCCTGCGGGCAGTGGCAGCGCCGGCACGGCACGCATGCGCATCACATCCTTGTCCATGGCCATCTCGTGGACTTCGGTGACGCCCGCAACAGGGGAACTGACCGAAACCAGTCGAACGTCCTTTTGCGCAGTCAGGCGCATGAACGCGCCGGTGGACTTCTGCTGGGCAACGGTGCCACGCACCCAGGCGTCTTCCACCTTCACGTTGGACTGTGCCCAGGCACTGGCGGTGACGGCGAGCATGGCGGCGGCAATGAGTTTCTTCATGGTGACTCCAGGGAATGAGACAAACGGAACAGGTTGGAACGCACCCGAAGGGCACGCGATGTGTAACGGGCGCGCTTGACGGCGCCCCAGGGGCAGCAAGAACCACGGCCCGTGCAGACGGGGTGGCCAAAGACTTCAGGCGATGAAGGGGGGTGCGCGGGAGTGGGCCGATGGCCACGGCGATGCCAGGACGGCGTCGGCAGGTGCGAGCGCGGACCAGGCGGCAGCCGTGTCGCGAGAAAGCGCAAGAGAAAGATCAGCAGGCGGCAGGCCCGAAGCACCACCATGCAGCAGGCACCATTCGCATTGAACGGCGCTGACGGGCGCAGGAGCATCGCGCTGCTCGCCCTGGGCGTTCACCCACACCATGCCGGTGCTGGTGCAAACCTGCAGCCAGTCGGCGCCGCCTTGCACGCGCACCACAGCCTGGGCCAGTACCGGCAAACACGCGCTCAACGCCAACAACCACATGGCAAGCCATGCGGTCCAGCGTCTGTGTCTGGCCGGTCTGAACATGCCGCGCATGGTAGCAGAAGGCCCGCATGCACGGGGGCGAAGGGCAAAGAGTACACTTGTGCGGCGCCTCGCCTCAGCCAGATTTTCCTGACTGCGGCCTTTCGTTTCAAACCATAAACATTGACGGCCACACCCCCATGACTCCAGCCGAACAAGCGCTGCGCGACGCAGCGTTCGAATACCACCGCTCCCCCAACAAAGGCAAGATTTCCGTTCAGCCGACCAAGCCGCTGTCCAACCAGCGCGACCTGAGTCTGGCCTACTCCCCCGGTGTGGCCTACCCTTGCCTGGCCATCCAGGAGAACCCGGCCATGGCCGCTGAATACACCAGCCGCGGCAACCTGGTGGGCGTGATCACCAACGGCACCGCCGTGCTGGGCCTGGGCGACATCGGCCCGCTGGCTGGCAAGCCGGTGATGGAAGGCAAAGGCTGCCTGTTCAAGAAGTTCGCGGGCGTTGACGTGTTCGACATCGAACTGGCCGAACGCGACCCGGACAAGCTGGTGGACATCATTGCAGCGCTGGAGCCCACCCTGGGCGGCGTGAACCTGGAAGACATCAAGGCGCCCGAGTGCTTCTACATCGAGAAGAAGCTGCGCGAGCGCATGAAGATCCCCGTCTTCCACGACGATCAGCACGGCAC
>CAMLOF010000008.1 GCA_946481585.1 uncultured Macromonas sp.
CAATGGCGATGTTGTGGATGTTGGCGTCCTGCAGGCTGAACATCTGCGCCTGCTGAAAGGGGCTCATGCGCCCGTGCGGGCTGGTCATGAACACGCGCACGCCGTGCTTGCCACGCATGGCATGCTCTGCCGCACTGCCGGTGTCGCCGCTGGTGGCGCCCAGGATATTCAACTGCTCGCCACGGCGGCCCAGTTCGTACTCGAACAGGTTGCCCAGCAGCTGCATCGCCATGTCCTTGAAGGCCAGCGTCGGGCCGTTGGACAGCGCCTCGATCCACAGCTCGTTTTCCAGATGGCGCAGCGGCACGATCTCGCCCGTGCCGAAAACCTCTGCCGTGTAGGTCTTGGTACACAAGGCGCGCAGATCGGCGGCAGGAATGTCGTCAATGTAGAGCGACAGGATCTCAAACGCCAGCTCGGCATAGCCCTGCTCGTGATAGACCTTGCGCCAGCGCGTCAGCGTGGCATCGTCCACCTGCGGGTAGTGCTCGGGCAGGTACAGCCCACCGTCCGGCGCCAGGCCTTCGAGCAGGATTTCACAGAAGCGCTTGCGGTCCCCATGGCCGCGGGTGGACACGTACAACATCAGGCCAATTCCTCTTTGCGGATGCGGGTGATGGGCGCCAGCACCGTGGGCAGTGCCTGCATCTGCGCCAGCGCATCGTTCATGGTGCCTTCGCGCGTTTCGTGCGTCAGGATGATCACATCGGTCTGGGTGCTGCCTTCGCCGCCCACTTCGTCGGCTTCACGTTGCAGTACAGCGTCGATGCTGATGCCCGCCGCAGCCAGGATGCCCGTGACCTTGGTCAGCACGCCAGCCTGGTCCGCCACGCGCAGGCGCAGGTAGTAGCTGGTGACCACCTCGCTCATGGGCAGCACCGGCAGGTTGCTCATGGCGTTGGGCTGGAAGGCCAGGTGCGGCACGCGGTTGAGCGGGTCGGCCGTGTGCAGGCGCGTCACGTCCACCAGGTCGGCAATCACGGCACTGGCCGTGGGCTCGCTGCCCGCGCCCTTGCCGTAGTAGAGCGTGGTGCCCACGGCATCACCCTGCACCATCACGGCGTTCATGGCGCCTTCCACGTTGGCGATCAGCCGTTTGCCGGGCACCAGACAGGGGTGAACACGCAACTCCACACCCTGCGCGGCGCGCTTGGCAATGCCCAGCAGCTTGATGCGGTAGCCCAGTTGCTCGGCATAGCGGATGTCGGCAGCGCCCAGCTTGGTGATGCCTTCCACATAGGCCTTGTCAAACTGCACGGGAATGCCGTAGGCAATCGCGCTCATCAGCGTGGCCTTGTGCGCAGCGTCCACGCCCTCGATGTCGAAGGTCGGGTCGGCTTCGGCGTAGCCCAGGCGCTGTGCCTCCTTCAGGACCACGTCAAAGTCCAGGCCCTTGTCGCGCATTTCGCTCAGGATGAAGTTGGTGGTGCCGTTGATGATGCCGGCCACCCACTCGATGCGGTTGGCCGTCAGGCCCTCGCGCAGCGCCTTGATGATGGGAATGCCACCGGCCACGGCTGCTTCAAACGCTACCATCACGCCCTTGGCCTGCGCCGCAGCGAAGATCTCGGTGCCATGCACGGCCAGCAAAGCCTTGTTGGCGGTAACCACGTGCTTGCCCGCAGCAATCGCCTCCATCACCAGTGCCTTGGCAATGCCATAACCGCCGATCAGCTCAACCACGATGTCGATCTCGGGGTTGGCAATCACCTGGCGTGCGTCGTTCACCACCTGCACGCCCTCGCCCACCACGGCCCGCGCACGCTCCGTGTCCAGGTCGGCCACCATGGTGATCTGGATGCCACGACCGGCACGGCGCTGGATTTCTTCCTGGTTGCGCTTGAGCACATTGAACGTGCCACTGCCCACGGTGCCAATGCCCAGGAGGCCCACTTGAATCGGTTTCATATCGGTTGGTTCTCGGTGAAAAAAGCAGATGTCGGTTGCGGCTCAAGTGCCGTGGCGCTTGCGGTAGTGCCCCAGGAAACGTGCGATGCGGCCCACGGCCTCGGCCAGATCGTCCTCGTGCGGCAGGAAGACCAGCCTGAAGTGATCAGGCGTCGGGAAATTGAAACCCGTGCCCTGCACGATGAGCACCTTTTCCTCGGCCAACAGCTCGTAGGCGAACTGCTGGTCGTCTTCAATGGGATAGATCTTTGGGTCCAGCCGGGGGAACATGTACAGCGCCGCCTTGGGCTTGACGCAGCTCACCCCCGGAATATCGGTCAGCAGCTTGTGTGCCAAGTCGCGCTGGCGGCAAAGGCGGCCGCCCGGCGCCACCAGGTCGTTGATGCTCTGGTAGCCGCCCAGCGCCGTCTGGATGGCCAATTGCCCCGGTGTGTTAGCACACAAGCGCATCGAGGCGAGCATGTTCAGCCCCTCGATGTAGTCCTTGGCACGGCGCTTGTCGCCCGAAACGATCATCCAGCCCGCGCGGTAGCCACATGAGCGGTAGTTCTTGGACAAGCCGTTGAAAGTCACGAACAGCACGTCGTCAGCCAGTGAGGCAATCGACGTATGCGTGTTGCCGTCGTACAGCACCTTGTCGTAGATCTCGTCGGCAAAGACGATGAGATCGTGCTTGCGAGCCAGATCCACGATCGCCCGCAACACGTCGTCCGGGTACAGCGCCCCCGTGGGGTTGTTGGGGTTGATGACGACGATGCCCTTGGTGTTGGGCGTAATCTTCCGTTCGATGTCGGTCAGGTCGGGCGTCCAGCCCGCCTGTTCGTCGCACATGTAATGCACCGGCGTGCCGCCGGACAAAGAAACCGACGCAGTCCACAACGGGTAATCGGGGGCAGGCACCAGAATCTCGTCGCCCGCGTTGAGCAGCGCGTTCATCGACATGGTGATGAGTTCGCTGGCGCCATTGCCCAGGTACACGTCATCCACCGTCACACCGGCAATGCGCTTTTCCTGCGTGTAGTGCACGATGGCCTTGCGCGGCGCGAACAGACCCTTGCTGTCGGTGTAACCCGCCGCCTGCGGCAGGTTGCGGATCATGTCTTGCAGGATTTCGTCCGGCGGCTCCAGCCCGAACACCGCCAGGTTGCCGATGTTGAGCTTGATGATCTTCTGCCCCTCTTCCTCCATGGCTCGCGCCTTGTCCAGCACGGGACCCCGGATGTCGTAGCAGACATTGGCCAGCTTGGCGGACTTCTTGATGTTCGGCGCTTGCATGATGAGCAATGAAGTGAAACTGGTTATTCTACCGAGCGCCCGCTGCGGTGCAGCGTGATCCGTACAATCGCTGGACAAGCCCGACGCCACATCACTTCATGAAGCTGCAGCCAGACCGTTTTGACACCCTTGCCATCAATGCATATGGCCCGGGCTGGATCGCCGTCAACGGCCAGCGAATGGAGCACAGCCTGATCGTCAGTTCGCAAGGCCGACTGGAAAACTGGAACTGTGATGGCCTGGCCAGCCTTTCCGTCGAACACTTCGACCGTCTGGCCGACGACCTGCCCGAACTGGTAGTGTTTGGCAGCGGTTCGCGTCTGCGCTTTGTCTCGCCCACACTGCTTCGTGGCTTGATCGCAAAAGGCATAGGCGTTGAGACCATGGACACCATGGCTGCCTGCCGCACTTACAACATTCTTGCTGGTGAAGGTCGCAAGGTCGTTGCGGCCCTGATCATCGAGAGCAGCTGAGCCAAGCGCCACCTGCTCGCAGCCCAGTCAAGCACGCGACTGGCCATGCGTCGCGCTTCAGGGTAAAATACCAGCTTATTTTCCGGCGCCAACCGCTTTTATTTCGAGCAGTTAGGTGACTCTTTTTCCGGAAGATCACGTATCTCACCAACTCGCAGGGGAACCGCTTCATGGCCGTTGTCGTCAACAAACCCATTCCAGAATTTGAAGCCAGCGCGACCGGCGGTGTCAAGGTCACCAACCAGTCTCATCTGGGCCAAATTCTCATTCTTTATTTTTACCCCAAAGACAACACCCCTGGCTGCACCACCGAAGCCATGCAATTCCGCGACAAGTACAAAGACTTCGTCAAGGCGGGCGCACAGGTGTTTGGCGTTTCCCGCGACAACATGAAGTCCCACGACGACTTCAAACTCAAACTCGAACTCCCCTTCGAGCTGATCGCCGACACCGAGGAAAAAATGTGCCACATGTTCGGCGTGGTCAAGAACAAGATCATGTACGGCAAGAAGGTCAAGGGCATCGAGCGCAGCACCTTCCTGATCGGCGCTGATGGCATTTTGCTCCAGGAATGGCGCGGCCTGAAGGTTCCGGGTCACGTTGAGGAAGTTCTCAAGGCTGTCAAGGCGCTGAAAAAAGCGGCTTGAAGTCCACTGCATTGGCGTACTCGCCAAACGGGCCGCACCGCCATTTGGCTGGTGCATAATGGCCTCATGAATTTGAACAAAACAGCACTGCCTGCCCAAGTTCTCTCACAAGCCGCCCGGTGATCGAGGCGGCTTTTTTGTTTTCCGGCCACACACATCCACATGCCTCTGCCTCCAGCACCCCAGCGCAAAGCATCCCGCCTCACCCCCGAGGCCTTTGAAGTGAAAGCCTCCGCTCGCCCAACCAACCAGGCGGCGGAGCCAGCCATCCAGCCAGAACAACCGCAAGCGCCTGCAGCACGGCCCGCTCCCCAGGAAGCCGCCGCGCGCGCGCCAGGTGTCAAGCGCAAGGCAATCAAAGCTGCAACAACGCCAACCGCTGCCCCAAAGCAAGAGCCAGAACTCAAACAACAGGCTGCATTGCCTGCTCAAGCCCCGGAAAAACCCAAGCGCCGAGCCAAAGTGGGGCGCCACGGCGCTGGCAAGCGCTTGTTCGTGCTGGACACCAATGTCCTCATGCACGACCCGATGAGCCTGTTCCGCTTCGAGGAACACGACATCTATCTGCCGATGATCGTGCTGGAGGAACTCGACAGCAACAAGAAAGGCATGAGCGAGGTTGCACGCAACGCCCGCCAGGCCAGCCGCACGCTTGACAGCCTGGCTGCCCATGGCGGCGACGACATCACCCGTGGGCTGCCCCTTGCTGCGCTGGGCAACCGCGACGTAAGTGGAATGCTTTTCTTCCAGACTGAGCCGCTCAGCAACACCCTGCCCGCTGGCCTGCCTCAAGGCAAGGCCGACAACCAGATCCTGGGCGTGGTCCAGGCCTTGCGTGAACGCTACACAGATCGTGAAGTGGCACTGGTGTCCAAGGACATCAACATGCGCATCAAGGCCCGCGCCCTGGGCCTGGCCGCAGAGGACTACCAGAACGACAAGGCACTGGACGATGACGAGCTGCTCTACACCGGCTCGCTCGCTTTGCCGCCCGACTTCTGGACCCGCCAGAGCAAGACGGTGGAAAGCTGGCAGCAAGGCGGCCACACCTTCTACCGCATCAGCGGCCCCATCGTCGACCAGATGACGATCAACCAGTTCGTGTACTTCGAGGCTGCTGGTGAACCTCCGCTGTATGCCCGCGTCACTGAGGTGCGCGGCAAGACCGCCACCCTCAAGACACTGAAGGACTACAACCACCTGAAGAACGCCGTGTGGGGCGTGACCAGCCGCAACCGCGAGCAGAACTTTGCGCTCAACCTGCTGATGGACCCTGAGGTGGATTTCGTCACCCTGGCCGGTACGGCAGGCACCGGCAAGACGCTCATGGCCCTGGCCGCCGGCCTGACCCAGGTGCTGGATGAGCGCCGCTACACCGAGATCATCATGACCCGCGCCACCGTGAGCGTGGGCGAGGACATCGGCTTCCTGCCTGGCACCGAGGAAGAAAAGATGGGCCCATGGATGGGCGCCCTGGACGACAACCTTGAATTCCTGGCCAAGGGTGACGGTGGCAACGCAGGTGAGTGGGGCCGGGCCGCCACCAATGAACTCATTCGCAGCCGCATCAAGGTCAAGAGCATGAACTTCATGCGCGGACGCACCTTCATGAACAAGTACGTCATCATCGACGAGGCACAAAACCTCACGCCCAAACAGATGAAGACGCTCATCACGCGGGCAGGCCCCGGCACCAAGATCATCTGCATGGGCAACCTGGCTCAGATCGACACGCCTTACCTGACAGAAGGCTCCAGTGGCCTCACCTACGCCGTTGACCGCTTCAAAGGGTGGCCCCACGGTGGGCACATCACCTTGGCGCGCGGCGAACGCTCGCGCCTTGCCGACTTTGCCAGTGACGTGCTTTGATACGGGAGTTCGCAACTTTATTCTATTGATCTGATTGGCACCCTTGTCACATCAGGGGTGGCCCTAATGGCACGGGCCTTGCAGTGCATACAATTCACCCACCTTCACTTCCCACGAGGATTTGCGAAACATGAACAAACTGCTTCTGGCATTCACCCTGACCCTGGGCGCCACCGCCGTTACTGCACAAGCTGCCGACCTCAAAGTCGCCATCGACCCGACCTACGAGCCCTTCACCTACAAAACTGCTGATGGCAAGCCCACCGGCTTTGATGTAGATATCGCAGAAGCTCTGTGCGCGCAGATCAAGCGCAAGTGCGTGTTCGTTGAACAGGTGTGGGACAGCATGATCCCCGGCCTGCAAGCTCGCAAGTACGACGTCATCATCAGCTCCATGTCCATGACTGACGAGCGCAGGCGCGTGGTGGACTTCACCGACAAGTACTACTTCACCCCCAGCAGCATCGTCGTGAAAGCCGGTACGGCCTACAACGGCCCGGCCTCGCTCAAAGGCAAGAAGATCGGCGTGCTCAAAGGCAGCACCCAGGAAAAATACGCCATGGGTGAACTCAAGCCCGCTGGCGTGGAAGTCATTCCTTACGAGGCACAGGATCAGGTCTACCTGGACATCAAGGCTGGCCGCCTGGACGGCACCGTGGCCGACAAGGTCGAGGTCAACGGTGGTTTCCTGCGCAAGGACGAAGGCAAGGGCTACGGCTTTGTCGGCCCCGATCTGGCCCAGCCCAAGTACTTTGGTGACGGCGTGGGCGTGGCACTGCGCAAGGGCCAGACAGATCTGAAAAACCAGCTGAATGGCGCCATCAAGGCGATCCGCACCAACGGTACTTACGACAAGATTGCCAAGAAGTACTTCGACTTCGACGTCTACGGTAAGTGATTGATTGGACGGCTACTACCTCTCCATTCTTGAGGGCGCTGTACTGACAGTCGGGGTGTCACTCACCTCGCTGGCAGTGGCGGTCGCGCTGGGGCTTCTGGGCGCCAGCGCGAAGCTTTCTGGCAATCCGTTGTTGGCGGGTGCCGCTACGGCTTACACAACCCTCATCCGCGGTATTCCCGAGCTGGTTCTGATGCTGCTGGTGTTCTACGGGGGCACCATCGGCCTCATCGCCCTGCTTGAGAGCCTGGGGCTGGACCCGAACGTCGACATCAACCCGTTCACAGCGGGGGTGCTGACGATCGGCTTCATTTACGGTGCCTACATGACCGAGACGTTCCGGGGTGCCATCCTGGCTATTCCCAAAGGGCAGATGGAAGCTGCCTGGGCATTTGGCATGGGGCGCACGCAGACCTTCTGGCGCATCACGCTGCCCCAGATGATCCGTTACGCGTTGCCGGGCTTCACCAACAATTGGCTGGTGCTCATCAAGTCCACCGCCCTCATCAGCTTGATCGGCCTGCATGAGATGACCTACCGCGCCAAGCAGGCGAGCGCCGCCACGCGGGAGCCATTCATCTTCCTGTTGTTCGCCGCTGCGCTTTTCCTCGCTTTCACCAGCGTGTCTCTGTGGGTGTTGCGCAAGGTTAACCAGCGCTACAGCCTGGGCACTAAGAAGGTGCAGCTGTGAACTGGGAAGTCTTTTCTGATCCAGCCACCTTGGCGCTGTACGGCGAGGGGCTGGTCACCACCCTGTCGCTGCTTCTTTCTTCCCTGGCAGTGGGCGCGGTGCTTGCCTTGCTGTTGGCGCTGGCCCTCACCGGCTCTGTGGCGCCGCTGCGCTGGCTGGCTGGCGCCTACACCTATTGCATTCGAGGCACACCGCTGCTGATTCAGGTCTACCTGATTTACTACGGCCTCGCGCAACTGGAATGGATCCAGGCGCGCTGGGACGACGTGTGGCCTTGGACGCATTTCAAGGACCCGTTCTTCTGCGCCCTCCTCGCATTTGCGTTGAACAACGCGGGCTACACGGCTGAAATGCTGGCTGGTTCGATACGGGAAACCAGTGCGGGCGAACTGGAAGCGGCGCAGGCCATGGGCATGAGCCGTTGGCAGACGCTCAGGCGGATCGTCCTCCCCAGCGCCTTGCGACGCACATTGCCTGCCTACAGCAATGAAGTTGTGATGATGTTGCACAGCACGAGTTTGGCCAGCACGGTGCCCGCCATGCTGGACGTCACCGCTGCCGCCAGCCGCATCTATTCCGATTTCTACCTGCCTTTCGAGGCATACATCTTCGCAGCGGCGATCTACCTCAGCATCACCTTCATCCTGGTCGGCATCTTCCGCGTGACGGAACGCCGTTACCTGGCCTACCTGGCACCACGCCGGGCCTGAGCCCCCGAACCGAATCGAGCGCCATGAGCACCCCCGCCCTGAAACTGCAGGTTGAAAACCTGCACAAGCGTTACGGCAACCACGAAGTCCTCAAGGGCGTGTCGCTTTCGGCACGTTCTGGAGACGTCATCAGCATCATTGGCAGTTCAGGCTCTGGAAAGAGCACCTTCCTGCGCTGCATCAACCTGCTGGAAAAGCCCTATGAGGGGCGCATCGTGGTGGCTGGTGAAGAACTCAAGCTGCGACCTGGCAAGGGCGGCGAACTGGAAGCGGCAGACCCACAGCAGTTGCAACGCTTGCGCACCCGGCTGGCCATGGTGTTCCAGAACTTCAACCTTTGGGCCCACATGACGGTACTCGAGAACATCATCGAGGCCCCGGTGCACGTACTCAAAGTGTCGAAAGAGCAGGCCGTGCAGACGGCCCGCAAGTATCTGGATCGCGTGGGACTCAAGGGTATGGAGGACCGCTACCCTTCGCACATGAGCGGCGGCCAACAACAGCGCGTGGCTATTGCCCGCGCACTGGCGGTGGAACCCGAAGTGATGCTGTTTGATGAGCCCACCAGCGCCCTGGACCCGGAACTGGTGACCGAGGTGCTGCGTGTGATGCAGCAACTGGCCGAAGAGCACCGCACCATGGTGGTGGTGACGCACGAAATGGGCTTTGCCCGCGAAGTGTCCAACCACCTCATCTTCCTGCACCAGGGCCGCATTGAGGAACAAGGCCACCCGCGTGAGGTGCTGGCCAACCCAAAGAGCGAACGGCTGGCGCAGTTCCTCTCTGGCAACCTTAAGTGACCATGCCGGGCTATGGGCCCGGTGTACGTCACAAGAAGCGGTCGAGCAGCTTGCGGCTGTGGCGGTCCAACTGCTGCGGCTGTCGGATCAGGAACTGGACGCCATGGCTGTCCAGCACGAGCAGCGCGTCACGGCTCAGTCGGCGAATATCCTCTTCACCCTTGAGCACAAAGCTGGTGCGACCACGGTCGGTATCCACCGTCCACTGGCTGGGCGTGGCAAAGGAACTCACCTCCACCAGGCGTTGGATGACAGGGGTGAATTCGCGCAGGCGCAACTCCTCTTCAATCAGAGCACGTGCTTCCTCGGGCACATCCTCCAGCCGCTCAATCCAGGCTGCCTCGTGACCATCCCCTCCCACCAGAGATATCTGCCCCTGTGGCGCCTGGATGGGAAAAGCACGGACCGGCACAACGTTTTCAACCACATCCCCATTGGGTTGGGTCAGGACCAACTTGCCCAGAGCATTGCGATGGAGTTTCACGTCAAGACTCCTCTGCCATCAGGTTGCGTTCGGCTTCGGCCTGCCGCTGCTGCGCTTCGTACAGGCGCCAGTACGCACCTTCACGGGCAATCAACTCGTCGTGCGTACCCTCCTCCACCTTGCGCCCCTTGTCCATGACGACCAACCTATCCGCCTTGCGCAGCGTGGAAAGGCGGTGCGCGATGGCAATGGTGGTGCGGCCGCGCACCAGGTTGTCCAGCGCTTTCTGGATTTCCTTTTCCGTCTCGGTGTCCACCGCCGACGTGGCTTCGTCCAGAATGAGGATGCGAGGGTCGATCAGCAGGGCACGGGCGATGGAAATACGCTGGCGTTCGCCGCCAGACAGCCCCTGCCCCCGCTCACCCACCAGCGAGTCGTAGCCCTGGGGCAGGCGCAGGATGAACTCGTGCGCATGCGCCGCACGCGCGGCGGCGATGATCTCCTCGCGGGTAGCATCAGGCTTGCCGTAGGCAATGTTCTCGGCGATGGTGCCGAAGAACAGGAAGGGCTCCTGCAACACCAGGCCAATGTGGCGGCGGTAGTCGGCCACGCGCAGCGAGCGCAGATCCACGCCATCCACCAGAATGGCGCCATCGGCCACGTCGTAGAAACGGCAGATCAGGTTGACCAGCGTGCTCTTGCCCGAGCCGCTGTGGCCGACCAGGCCGATCATCTCACCAGGCTGCACGGTCAGATTCAGGCTCTGGATGACGGCGCGATTGCCGTAGCGGAAACCCACGTCACGAATTTCCAGCTTGCCTTGCACCCGCTCCAGCTTTTGCGGGTTCACAGGTTCTGGCACGCTGGACACATGGTCCAAGATGTCGAAGATGCGCTTGGCGCCGGACGCCGCTTTCTGCGTGACCGAGACGATGCGGCTCATCGAATCCAACCGGGTATAGAAACGCCCGATGTAGGCCAGGAAGGCGGTGAGCACACCCACGGTGATGTCACCCTCGGCCACCAGCCAGATGCCAAAACCCCAGACAACCAACAGCCCAATCTCGGTTAACAACGACACCGTCGGCGAAAACAACGACCACAGACGGTTGAGCTTGTCGTTGACTTCCAGGTTGTGCCGATTGGCATCACGGAAGCGCTGGGCCTCGCGAGCCTCTTGCGCAAAGGCCTTGACCACGCGAATGCCCGGAATGGTGTCTGCCAGCACGCTGGTGACTTCGGACCACACGCGGTCGATCTTCTCGAAACCCGTGCGCAGGCGGTCGCGCACCACATGGATGAGCCATGCAATGAATGGCAGCGGCACCAGCGTGGCCAGGGCCAGCGACGGATTGATGGAGAACAGAATCACCGCCGTCATGAAGATCATGATCACGTCGGTGGCAAAGTCCAGCAGGTGCAGCGACAGGAACACGTTGATGCGATCGGTCTCGGAGCCGATGCGCGCCATCAGGTCACCCGTACGTCGCCCGCCGAAATATTCGAGCGAGAGGTTGAGCAGGTGCTCGTAGGTGGTGGTGCGCAGGTCTGCCCCGATGCGCTCTGACACCAGTGCAAGGATGTATGTTTTCGCCCAGCCCAGTCCCCAAGCCAGCAGCGCCGATCCAAACAACCCACCCAGCAGCAAGCCAACCAGGCTCACGTCGATCTGCTGCCCGCTCTGGTAGGGAATCAGCACATCGTCCATCAGAGGGATGGTGAGGTATGGCGGCACCAAAGTGGCCGCCGTCGACGCCAGCGTCAAGAGAAATCCTGACAGCAACTGCCAGCGGTACGGATGGGCAAACCGCCACAGGCGCAGCAGAGTCCAGGTTGACGGTGGTGTATGCACTACCTGGGCACACACGCCACATTCATCCTCATCCGGATCGATAGGCGACTGGCAACGGGGGCACAACTCCAGCTTGGCCAACTGCAAGGGCTTGCCTTCGACCTGTTCAAGCAGATTGGCCTCGAACTGCTCGACCAGACGCGTGGCGGGCAGGTGTCGGCCCAGGGTGTAGCGCCAGACGGCGAGTCTGACACCGCCTTGAACCAGCTCCAAAGTGCCTACGCCATTGTGGTCGTTGTGCAGCAGCTCCATGCCTTGCTGCAGCGCCCAGCTCTTAGCCTGCGGCGCCCCACCTTCCTGAGGCACCCACCATAGCTGTTGCCCCGCCACAACGAGCAGGCTGGAGTGGAAAGACAGTTCGGCGTCCAGGTCGAGTTCCAGCCAGGCTTGCGCCTGGGGAACATGACCGGCTGGTTCCCACGCGGACAGCGCGGCACCGCGCCATGCCGAGGGAAAACCGTCGGGCAAACCCGCTGGTTCAGGAATTAACGGCATGTTGCAAATAATTTTTGGGGTTGAAGACACGCAAGACGGCCAACTGGATACACAATCACGTTTCGATGGAATCACGTGACACGGGTATGAAATCCGGCTCAGGCAAACGGCTTTCGCGTCGCCGGTCGCGGGTCCAGTCGCTGACGTACAGGATTGTAAGGCTGCTACCTCCCCGCAGAACCGACATCGAAACTGCCAGTTGCCCGTTGCCTGACTTGCTGCCTTTGAGCGGCAGGGCTATGCTGAGCCTCATCTCACCATGAACCACAAGACCATCAAGCTGCTGCGCATGAGCTATCTGCGCGGGCCTAACATCTGGACCTACCGGCCAGCCATGGAAGCCCTGATCGACATTGGCGATCTGGAGGACTCCCCCTCCAACACCATACCGGGGTTCTACGAACGCCTGACCACATGGCTGCCAGGCCTGGTGGAACACCACTGCGGCGTAGGAGAGCGCGGCGGTTTTCTGCAGCGGCTGCGCGACGGTACATGGCCCGGCCACATCATGGAACACGTGGCCATTGAGCTGCAGAACATGGCGGGTATGCAGACTGGCTTTGGCAAGGCACGCTCCACCGAACAGCGCGGCGTGTACAAGGTGGTCATCCGCACACGGCAGGAAGAAGTGGGCCGTCAAGCCTTGATTGACGCTCGCGACCTCGTGATGGCTGCCATCGAAGACCGCGCGTTCGACGTCCAGGCCAGTGTGCAGCGACTCAAGGGCCTGATCGACCGGCACGCCTTGGGCCCCAGCACGGCCAGCATCGTGGATGCAGGCAGCCAGCGCAAAATTCCCTCCATCAGACTGACCGACGGCAATCTGGTGCAACTGGGTTACGGCATCAAACAGCGCCGCATATGGACGGCAGAGACCGACCGCACCAGTGCGATTGCCGAGACCATTTCGCGTGACAAGGACCTGACCAAGCGGCTGCTGTCCGCTTGTGGCGTACCCATTCCCGAGGGGCAGGTCGTTGACAGTCCGGCGCAGGCCTGGGAGGCAGCGCAAGACATTGGCTTGCCAGTGGTCGTCAAACCCAGCGATGCCAACCACGGTCGGGGCGTCTCCCTTGATCTGCGCACCCAGGAGGCGGTTGAAGCCGCCTACGCCCTGGCCGACGCGGAAGGCTCAGACGTGATCGTCGAGCGCTTCATCCCCGGTCAGGAACACCGGCTGCTGGTGGTGGGCAACCGTCTGGTTGCCGCTGCTCGGGGCGAACAGGCGTGCGTCACGGGCGACGGCAAGAGCACGGTGATGCAGCTGATCGAAAGCCAGATCAACACCGACCCCCGCCGAGGCGAGGAGGAAGAGTACCCGTTGGACACCATCCGTCTGCCGGAGAACTCCCTGGTGATGCTCGAGCTGTCTCGCCAGAACCTGACGCCGGAAAGCGTGCCCGAGGCCGGACAAGTCGTTTTGGTGCAGCGCACCGGCGTGATGACGCACGACATCACCGACGAGGTGCACCCTGACGTAGCCGAGACGGCGGCACTGGCAGCACGTGTCGTTGGGCTGGACATTGCGGGCATCGACCTGGTGGCCACCGACATTTCCCGACCCTTGGCGGAGCAAGGCGGTGCCATTGTCGAGGTGAACGCTGGCCCTGGCCTGCTCATGCACCTCAAGCCCGCGGTTGGGAAACCCAGACCGGTAGGCGAAGCTATCGTGGAACACCTCTTTGGCACGAAAGACGATGGCCGCATTCCTGTTGTCGGCATCACCGGCTCGCAAGAGACCACGCCGATCGCACTGCTGCTGGGCTCCCTGATTCAGCGCGCCGGACTCACTTGCGGTGTGGCCTGCAGCGAAGGGCTCTTCGTCGAGATGCAGCCGATCGACACCGCTCGCCCATCCGACTGGGAGGGGGGCCAACGCATTTTGATGAACCGCTGTGTTGAAGCGGCCGTTCTGGAGAACTCGCCGCGCAGTATTCTGGACGATGGCTTGTCCTACGACCGGTGCCAGGTGGGCATCGTCACGGGCGTCACCGAGCCACAAGGTCTGCAGGACCACCATATCTTGACCCTTGAGCAGATGCGCAACGTGCTGCGCACCCAAGTGGACGTGGTGCTCCCCCAGGGCTGTGCCGTGCTCAATGCTGACGACGAAGTGTGTGCAGGCCTTGCAGAGCTTTGCGACGGTGACGTGATTTTCTACAGCACCGCAGCTGATCATGACCTTCGCAAGGCGCACTGCGACGCCGGGCGCCGCTTCTTGCTGGTCAAGGACAACAAGGTGATGCTGTGGCGCAACCAGAACGCCACAGCTGTGCTGGACCTCACGCACCCGGTCGTGAAGGAGTTGCTCGACGGGCAGCTGAGCCTGTCCGCATTGCTCGCTGCTACGGCTGCGGCGTTGGCGCTTGAACTCCCCCCTGCCCTGGTGCGTGCCGGCGTTGAAACCGCTGACCGCCTGTTCTCTCATTCCTGAACCGACCAAGGACCCGTCCCATGGACGTCTCTCGCATCCGCGCCCTCCGGGGGCCTAACCTGTGGTCACGCACCACTGCCATCGAAGCCATCGTTCATTGCACGCCGGAAGAGTCCGATCTCTCGAACCAGACCGCCTTTGTCGAACGGCTGCGTGAGCGTTTCCCGGGCATTGGCGCCCTGCCCGAGCCCACAGCTCATGGCGTGGTGTCCATGGCCCATGCCCTCGAACTGGCCACGCTTGCACTGCAAACGCACGCTGGTTGCCCCATCAGCTTCAGCCGCACCACTCCCGCACCGGAAACCGGTGTTTTCCAGGTGGCCGTGCAGTACACCGAGGAAGAAGTTGGCCGACTGGCGCTTGATCTGGCCGTTGCCTTGCTGCGGTCTGCGGTTGATGACACGCCGTTCGACACAGCTGACGCAATCGCCAAGCTCAAGGAACTCGACGAAGACATTCGCCTTGGCCCTTCAACAGGCTCCATCGTTGACGCAGCGGTGGCGCGCGGCATCCCCTACCGCCGGCTGACGCAAGGCAGTCTGGTGCAGTTTGGCTGGGGCAGCAAGCAACGGCGCATCCAGGCGGCTGAATGCGACACCACCAGCGCCATTGCCGAAGGCATTGCCCAAGACAAGGAACTGACGAAGAAGCTGCTCCATGCGGCAGGCGTACCCGTCCCTCTCGGTCGCCCTGTGAGCGACGCGGAAGATGCCTGGAATGCTGCTCAGGCACTGGGCGGCGCCGTGGTGATCAAGCCCCGCGATGGCAACCAAGGCAAGGGCGTCACCGTCAACATCAGCACGCGCGAGCAGGTGATTGCCGCCTACCAGAATGCTCAGCAGGTGAGCGACGACGTGATGGTCGAAAGGTATCTGCCAGGCATTGACTATCGCCTTCTGGTGGTGGGCAAGCAACTGGTGGCTGCAGCGCGTCGTGACCCGCCACTTGTCATTGGCGACGGCGAACATACCGTGCGCCAGCTTGTGGAGACTGTCAACGCAGACCCCCGCCGGGGCGACGGCCATGCCACACCGCTGACCAAGATTCGCTTGGACGACATTGCCATCGACCGCCTGCGTGAACAGGGCCTGACCCCCGAATCCATTCCTGCACGGGGTGTGCGCGTGGTGCTGCGCAACAACGCCAACCTGTCCACCGGCGGCTCTGCCACCGACGTGACGGACGAGGTGCACCCCCAGGTGGCAGCCCGTGCTGTGGCGGCTGCGCTCATGGTGGGACTCGACATCTGCGGCGTGGACGTTGTCTGCGAAAACGTCATCGAGCCCCTGGAGACTCAGCACGGCGGTGTTGTTGAAGTGAATGCCGCCCCAGGGCTTCGCATGCACATCAGCCCCTCTTTCGGTAAGGGCCGACAGGTTGGCGAGGCCGTCATCAACCACATGTTCCCGAACGGTGAAGATGGACGCATTCCCGTGGTGGCAGTGACTGGCACCAACGGCAAGACCACCACGGTGCGCCTGACCGCGCACCTGCTGCGCAGCCACGGCCTTCGTGTGGGCATGACCAACACCGACGGCGTTTACGTCAACGGCCGCCAGACCGACAGCGGTGACTGCAGCGGCCCCCGCAGCGCACGCAACGTGCTGGCACACCCCGATGTGGACGCCGCGGTGTTTGAAACTGCGCGTGGTGGCCTGCTGCGTGAGGGGTTGGCCTACGACCGTTGCCAGGTGGCTGTGGTCACCAACATCGGTTCGGGCGACCACCTCGGGCTGAACTACATCACCACGGTTGAAGACCTGAGCGTGCTCAAGCGCGTGATCGTGGTGAACGTGGCCCCCACCGGCATGGCCGTTCTGAACGCTGCGGACCCGCAAGTTGCCAGGATGGCCAACCATTGCCCTGGCCAGGTGACCTTCTTTGGCCCGAACGAGCACCATCCCGTGATTGCCACGCACCGCGCACTAGGCAAACGGGTGGTCTTCGTGGACGACGGCCATGTCGTTGCAGCGGAAGGGACCTTCCAGGTCCGCATTCCCTTGTCGCAGATTCCGTTCACCCGAAACGGCACGATCGGCTTCCAGGTAGACAACGCCATGGCGGCCATTGGCGCTGCCTGGGCCCTGGACGTTCCCTGGAACACGGTGCTCCAAGGGCTGTTCACCTTCGTGAGTGACGCGCACGCCGTGCCAGGCCGCTTCAACCTGTTCGACTACAAGGGCGCCACCGTGATCGCCGATTACGGCCACAACCCAGACGCCATCCAGGCGCTGAGCGACGCCGTTCAGCAGATGCCTGCCCGCGAGCGCATGGTGGTCATCAGCGGTGCTGGCGACCGTCGCGACGAGGACATTCGTGACCAGACCCGCATTCTGGGCAAAGTCTTTGACGAAGTGATCCTCTACCAGGACGCCTGCCAGCGAGGACGCGAAGACGGTGAAGTGATCGGGCTGCTGCGTGAAGGCCTTGAGGGTGCGACGAAGACGCAGCGAGTCAGCGAAATCCGTGGCGAGTTCAACGCCATCGACACAGCGCTGGAACGCCTGCAGCCCGGCGACCTCTGCCTGATCTTGATCGACCAGGTGCAGGAGGCGCTGGACCACATCGCGGCACGCGTGCAGGCCGCGAATCCGGTCAACGCCTGATCAGCCCCAGAACAGCAGCGCTTCGCGCTGCTGCACCATGAGTTGGACCTGCCTGCCCACGGGCAGCAGGACCTTGGTGGGCACGTGGCCGAACGGCAGGCCGGTCAACACCGGCACCTTGACCTGCGTGCGCAGCCAATCCACCACACTGGCCAGCTTGAAGCCCTTGTCGTGCGGGGTGAGCTGAAAGCGGTTGAACTGCCCGAGGATGATGGCCTTTTGCTTGCCCAGAACACCTGCGTGCAGCAATTGCGTGAGCATGCGTTCAATTCGGTAGGGGTGCTCGGCCACATCCTCCAGGAAAAGCAGGCCGTTCTTGACTTCAGGGAAGTATGGCGTGCCAACCATTGAGGTCAGCACCGACAGGTTCCCGCCCCACAGCGTAGCTTTGTTCACGCCCCAGCCGTCTTCGGTACCCACCGCCGGGTGCGCCTTCACGTCTGCCACAGGCAGCCGCCAGCCTGTGCCCTCACCGTGGCCATCCACCAGGTCATCGAAGCAGGCCTGCATGATCTCGTCAGGCTCGCCCTCGCAAGCCCAGTCCTCCATAAGCGCGGGGCCTGCCCACGTGGCAACACCTTCGCGCGCCAGAAGAGCCAGCTGCATGGCCGTGAAGTCGCTCAGACCGACGAAGGAAGTGCCTTTTTCCACCGCCTTGGCCAGTTTGGCGTATGGCAGCTTGGGCAGCAACCGGGTCAGGCCGTAGCCACCGCGGGTGGTCAATGCCACATCGGCACCGCTTGAAGCAGCCCGGGCAATGGCTGCCAGACGCATTTCATCGTCACCGGCAAAACGGGTGTGGCTGGCAAGTGCAGAGGGGTCCAGCTCCACGTCATGGCCTTGCGCCTTGAGCCGCGCCACCGCACGCTTGAAACCGGTCTTGTCGCGCACTGCGCCACTGGGAGAGTAGATATATAGATGTGCCATGAGGGCATTATTGACCAGCGCGGCCACCAGACATGCCATGGGTCCGCCAAGCCCTTTGCGCCGCGCGGTGCCCTTCATCCGGATAGGGCATGTTCTTCAAGGCGCTGGACAGCACACCCGCTTGCCAGCCTGCCTGCGTGTCGAGAGCTGCGGCATGTGAGCCGAGTGCAAGCACCAAGGCATTGGCCAATTGCTCCTGCCCAGGCGCTACCGCCAGGCGAAGGCGGTCAACACCAAGTCGCTGCAGCCATTGCATCAGCCCCTGCACGTGGGTCTGCAATGAATGCCAGTTTGCTTTTTTCGGCTTGTCGCTTTGCCCGAAGCCTATGAGATCGGGCACCAGCACTCGCTCGCCCTGACGTTCCCGAGCCAAGGCCCATTCGGCCCACTGTGGCCACCAGCCGTCCGAGCCGTGTAGCGCAAGCCAGACAGTGCCAAGCCCTCCCGCCCCTACATCCAGGTAATGGAAACGAAGGCCTTCAAAAGCCGGAATGTCTTGCAGCATTCTGCTCGCGCCACGAAGTATGGACCAGTGTTCCCAAGCAGCATCAAAGGCATGTGTCGGTGTGCGCAGGGCATCTTCTCTCAGCGGCTCGGCATGCAGCTTCGCGCTGCGTCGCCTACCCTCGAAGAACGTGCGCATCACGTCGGCACAATCGTTGGCCAACACGCCAGCAACCACCTTGGTATGGTGGTTGAGCTCTGGCACGGCAAAAAGGTTGAGCACCGACCCCGCAGCACCTGTCTTGGGCTCGGTAGCGCCAAAAACCACCCTTTTCACTCGGGCGTGCAGCAAGGCCTGCGCGCACATGGCACAGGGCTCCAGGGTCACGTAGACCTCGCAATCGTCAAGGCGGTAGTTGTCAAGGGCGTGCGCCGCTTCACGCAATACCTGGATTTCTGCGTGGGCTGTGGGGTCCCGCAGGCTGATGGGCGCGTTGTGGGCACAGGCAAGCACCCGCACTTCGCCACTTTCCCGGCGAACCAGAACGGCGCCTACAGGTACCTCGCCACGTTCCGCTGCCAGCTTCGCCTGTGCGAGCGCCAAGCGCATGCAAGTCTCGTCGTCGAGCGCGCTGGGGCTTGGGGTGTGGTGTTCGTGCATGGAAAGATGGTGCGTGCTTTCTTGACTGAATATTTTCATCGTTTTAGCCGATATGATCCGGGCGATGCACATGAAAAACGTGATTTATGGCATGGAGTCAATCGGAGGATTGCAACGTGGCTGAGGGTTCGCCCACACGAACCCGACCTCACGTTCTGGTGGCAGACGATGATCCGCTCAACCTCAGGGTTGCGGCGAGGCTTTTACGGCAGCATGGGTGCACCGGCGTGCTTGTGACCGACGGCGAGCAGGCCATTCGTGCCATGCAAAGTCAGCGTTTCGATCTGCTCCTTTTGGATGTTCACATGCCAGTAAAAGACGGCTTTGAAACGCTTTTGCTCATCAGGCAGAGTGAGTCCAAGGCCTTCAATCGCATGCCCGTGGTCATGGTGTCGGGGGACGATGGCCTCGAAACACGGCAGCACTTTTTTGACGCGGGTGCAGATGGCTACCTGATCAAACCGCTATCGATAGACACGCTGGGGTTAGAGATTGGTCGGTTGACCGGGCGCTGAACAATGGATCGACCCGCCTGCCCTCCTCCGCCATATGCACCCGCCCCGGCCCCGGCGTGGAAGCCAGGGAACGGCCGGGAGCGCAACTGGAGTTGGCGGGAATGGCTTGCCCTAGCGATTCTGTCTGCAGGCCTGGCCTGCACCGCCTATGTTCACCAACTGGCACAACGCTATGTTGACGCGCAATCGCGTGAACGCTTCGCTCTGGCCAGCAAGGACTTTTTTACGACGCTGGAACAGTCCCTGAAGAGGCAAGCAGACCAGATGCTGGGCTTGCGAGTGCTGTATGAGGCCTTGTCCGACACGCCAGATGCCGCCCTGCACCGCAGCGTACGCACTCGCGATATTCTGAGCCAACAACCCGGCCTGGTGGCCCTTTATCACGTCAAGGGGCAGACCAAAGCCGAACTTCTTGGCGACTTGAGGGTTGAAACACTCCAAGGAACCGGGGGTCAAACCACCTTGGCAGCCTTGCACAGCAAGTCCGGCTTTCAGGCGCTGAAGCAGGCACTTGAGAGCGGGCAAACAAGTGTCACGCCTTTGATGGACATGTTCCCCGGCACGTCCAAGCGCTGGGGATTTTTCCTGGTGACGCCTGTACAAGCCTCGTCACCTCCAGATACGTCAAATGCGAACAGGCAGGGCACATGGCTGGTGGCAGCGGTACTTTTGAACGACTGGCTGCAGGCGGCCACCCAAGCATTGCCAGCAGGCATGGATGTGGAAGTCCTGGGCGGAACGGAGCTGCTTCGGCCACACCTTCTTTTCGACGCCGACGGCCATTTGACCGCCGATGGTGGAAACGGCCCGCCAATGGCTCGGCCGCTTGAGCAGACCAAAACGTTTCGTTTAGGCGAGCACCCTTTGGTCGTGAGAGCGAGCACCACCCCTGTTTTTGAAAATGCGGTAGACCGCTGGACACCCCTGACCGCTGCAGCCTTGGGCACGATCCTTAGCGTGCTGGCGGCGTTCTCTGCCTGGCTGACCTTGAGCGCCCGGTACAGAGCCGAACGCCGAGCCTTGGAACTGGCTGCAGACTTGGAGCTGATGTCACGCGTGGCCAGGTACACAGGCAGCATGGTGGCCGTGACAGACACTCAACACCAGATCACCTGGGTGAATGAAGCGTTCATACGTCAGACCGGCTTCACACCAGAAGATGCCTATGGCAAGGAACTCGCCGAGCTGCTCGTCGTGGCTGCAGCGGCCCCCGAGACACTCCCGTCAATTCGACGAGCGCTGACACAACGCGCTGCGCTGGAGCTGGAGACTGTTTTTTGCGGCAGGCAGGGCAAGACACGGCGCGTTTCCATGGAGATGCGGCCCATGGCGGACGCCACGGGCAACTTCCAAGGACACATCAACATCCTCGCCGATATCGAAGAGCGTCGTCAGGACCAGGATGCCCTGGAACAGGCATTGCGGGAACAGAAGGGACTGCGCAACATTCTGGATCAGCATGCAATCGTCTCGGAGACCGACCCTGCAGGCACGATCACCCGGGTGAACGACAAGTTCGTGCAGATCAGCGGCTACGCCCAGGCTGAACTTGTGGGCAAAAACCATCGCGTCATCGGCGCCGGCCAGCATCCCAGCGTTTTCTGGGAGCAGATGTGGCGCACGATCCGTTCGGGCCGACCCTGGCGGGGTGAAATCTGCAACCGGGGGAAAAACGGCCACCTTTATTGGGTGGACAGTCTGATTGCCCCATTGCATGACGGGTCTGGGCAGATCGAGCGGTTCCTGTCCATCCATACCGACATCACCCAGCACAAACAGGCACAGGCCGCGCTTGTATCAAGCCAGGACATGTTGACCCGAACCAGCCGCATTGCCGGTATAGGCGGGTGGTTCACCGACTTGCAAGCACGGCGGGTGTACATGTCGGTCGAATGCATGCAGATTTTCGGGCTTGATCCAGACTGGAGCAAACCCATCGAACCCACACTGGGGTACTTTGTTCCTCAACTCCAGCCCCAGGTGTTGGAGGTGATCGAAAGCGCCGTCTACGCCCGCGAAGCATTTGACATGGTCGTGACCTTCACGTCGGCGCAGGGGCGCAGTCGCTGGGTGAGGATGCTTGGGGAAGCCGATGCGGCAGAAGATGGCCAGCCGCACAGGATGGTGGGCGCGGCGCAGGACATTACCGTCCAGGTTCTGGCGCAGCGCCGTATCGAAGCGAGCGAACGGACCCTTCGATCTGCCATTGATGCAGTGGACGAGGCCTTTGCGCTCTACGACCCGCAGGAGCGACTGGTCTTCTGCAACGACAAGTACCGCGAGATCTACCCCCGGTGCCGCGATGTGATCATGGTGGGCACTCGGTTCGAGGACATTGTGCGTGCTGGCGTGGAAAGGGGGGAATTCCCCGCCGCTCAAACGGACCCGAAGGCCTGGACTGAGCAACGGCTGCGGAACTTCCGCGCCCCGAGTTCCGAAGAGGAAGTGCAGACTCGCGATGGTCGCTGGTTCAAGGTGGTGAGCCGAACGACGCAAGACGGCTTCCACGTCGGCTTCCGTGTGGACATCACGGACATGAAGCGCGCACTGGACGCCGCAGATGCCGCGTCTCGCAGCAAGAGCCAGTTCCTGGCCAACATGAGCCACGAAATCCGCACGCCGTTGAATGCCATCCAAGGCATGCTCAAGCTGCTGGACTACACAGGACTCACGACTCGCCAGAGTGATCTGGTAGACAAGGCAGCCAGTGCATCGCGTTCGCTGCTGGGCATCCTCGACGACATCCTTGATTTCTCCAAGGTCGAGGCAGGCAAGATGCGTCTGGCTGCGGAGCCATTCATTTTGGACGGGCTGTTGCGCGACCTCTCGAACATCCTGGCTGGAACACTGGGCCAGAAGCAGCTGGAGCTGATCTACGACATCGACCCCCGGCTCCCCGCTTCGTTCACCGCCGACGCGATGCGGCTCAAACAGGTGCTCATCAACCTGTGTGGCAACGCCATCAAGTTCACACCTTCAGGCTCGGTGACCTTGCGGCTGCACCTTGATGCTCTTGCCAACGGCGTAGCCAACGTAGGCTTTGAGGTACGGGACACGGGCATCGGGATCACTGCAGAGCAGCGCGAGCGCATCTTCAACGGGTTTACACAGGCAGAGGCGTCCACGGCCAGACTTTACGGCGGCACCGGGCTGGGGTTGGTCATCAGCCAGCGGATCGTGAGACTCATGGGGGGCGAACTGCGCGTTGACAGCCGCCCTGGCGAAGGCAGCTCCTTCAGCTTTCAGCTGCCATTGCCCGTGCATGATGCCGCTCATTCAACCGCTTCGCCCTCTGGCGAGATGCGAGCCCTGCTGGCAGACGGGCACCCAGATACTCGCCGGGCATTGACCGTCATGCTGCAAGCCCTAGGGTGGCAAGTCCACGCGGTGGCCACGGCTGGGGCCGCTGCAGAGTGGATGGGTGAACGAGCACAAACCGGACAACGCGTGGACGTGCTCCTCATCGACCCGGAACTTCCGGCAGCGGATGAACTGTTTGAAAAACTGCCCGCTGTACGGCCCACAACCGTTTGGCTTGGCACAGGCTTGTCGGCCCGCCTGGCCCGTACCCCGCCCGGCACCTGTGAGCTGACCAAGCCCGTGACGGCGCACATGGTTGCGGACGCAGTGAACCGCCTGCGCGCGGGCAACACCCATGTGGCGCTTGACCGCAAAGTACCATCGACCAGACTTGCAGGACTCCGTCTGCTATTGGTTGAAGACAACCCTATCAACCAAGAGGTGGCCCAAGAGATGCTGCAGCGAGAAGGCGCCAGGGTCAGCGTGGCACCTAACGGGGAAATCGGCGTCCAGCAGATCTCGGCCCCCGGCGCGCAGTTCGACCTGGTGTTGATGGACATGCAAATGCCCGTCATGGATGGTTTGCAGGCCACAAGGTTGATTCGCAGTCAACCGGCTCACGCCAACTTGCCCATCGTTGCGATGACAGCCAACGCCATGCCCGGGGACCGGCAGTCCTGCCTGGAAGCGGGAATGAACGACCATGTAGGCAAACCGTTCGAGTTGGACGAACTGGTCAGTGCCATCTTGCGCAACCTCGATCGGCCATCGCATCTACAAGAGGCAGTGGCTCCAGCTGCAAGCTCCAGCAGCCAAACCTGTGCATTGGACGCAGAACAGGCCATCCGGCGCCTAGGTGGCGACAGTGAGTTCTACGCCCGCCTGCTCATCAGTTTCGGTGCCACCGCCAGGCACGCAGCAAATGCAGCCGCCACGGACTGGAAGGAATTGCGCAGATCATCTGCTGCAGCCTCCATCCACAAGCTGAAAGGGAGCGCAGCGGCCGTTGGAGCGACGAACCTCACCGAGGCCTGCACGGCCCTGGAACTCAGCCTCAAAAACAGCGACGCCGCCCCGCCCCCAGAAGAACCTGAGCTCTTTGCCCGCTTGAACGATGCGTTGGACGAGTCTTTGCTGGCACAAGAGCAGTGGCTGGCGCAGCACAACGCGCGCATCACCCCTCTCGCCTCAAACAACGATCAAGCCCTTCGGCAGGGGCTGCTTGCCTTGAGAGAGGCGCTTGAAACCGGTGACATGCGCGCCTTTGAGCTTCACGAGCAACTGCAATACCAACGCCCCCCTGCCAGCCCGTTGGCGTGGCGGACACTTGACGAAGCAGTGGAACGCTTTGACGTGGGAGCGGCGCTGGCCGCCCTGGACGCGCTGAACAAAGAAACTGTACCGGCCACACCCCCCTCTTCCACCGGCGTTGAAGCAAGGAACCCAGGCACAATCGACCTGAGCAGCTGATACCCATACCCGTTAAACACCTTCCGCACGAGTCACACATGCGCACGAACCTGCCTGTCACCCAGAAGGAATACCAGTTCCCTGCAGACCAGACGTTGATCTCGGTCACCGACCTCAAGGGACGCATCACTTACTGCAACGGGAACTTCGTCACCGTGAGCGGCTACCAGCGCGACGAACTGCTTGGTCAGCCCCACAACATCGTGCGACACCCGGACATGCCTGAAGAGGCCTTCCGCGACCTTTGGCACACGATCCAGGAGCGTGGCCTGCCCTGGAGCGCGCTGGTCAAAAACCGCCGCAAGAATGGCGACCACTACTGGGTACGCGCCAATGCCACGCCCATGCGCGACGGTGACAGGATCGTGGGGTATCTGTCGGTACGCACCCGCCCAACGGAAGATGAAATTCAGGCCTACGACAAGCTCTACGCCAAGATGCGCGAGGAAGCTGCGGCAGGCAAACTGGTGCACGTGCTGCAAGCAGGTGAGGTCGTACGCAAGGGGTGGCTGGGTAGCGTGGCACGCGTTCTGAAGCCTGGTCTGCGTGCCAAGCTCTTCTGGCTCAGCGTGTGGGCAGCTGCCGGGCCGCTGGCCGTTGCTGCGGCTGGTGCCCCGTTGTGGGCTGCTGCCCTGGCGGCGGTTCTGACGGTTGCCATTTCCACGATCAGCGCCATTCGACTGGTGGTGCATCCGCTGCGCGGCGTGATCAACACAGCCAACCTCATGGCCAGCGGCGATCTCACCAAGACCGTACAGATCGACGGCAAGGGTGAAATTGCCCAGCTCCAACTGGCGTTGGCGCAACTTTCCGTATCGGTGCGTACCGTGGTGCGCGACGTGCGCCACGAAGTGGCCAACCTGCGTGGCGGTACCCAGGAAATTGCCGCGGGCAACCAGGACCTTTCATCCCGCACAGAGGCGCAGGCCAGCAACCTGGAACAAACCGCCGCGTCGATGGAGGAAATGAACGGCACCATCAAGCAAACGGCACAACTTGCTGCCGAGGGAACGACGGTAGCCCGCGACACGTCCAGCATCGCCCGCCGCAGCCACGAGGCCGTGCTCAACGTCGCCGACACCATGCACGAGATCGCCGACTCTTCTCGGCGCATCGGCGACATCATCCAGGTGATTGAAGGCGTGGCATTCCAGACGAACATCCTGGCTCTCAATGCCGCTGTGGAAGCCGCGCGTGCTGGTGAGCAGGGACGGGGCTTCGCTGTGGTCGCCGCCGAAGTGCGAGCCCTGGCCCAGCGGACCACCACGGCTGCCAAGGAAATCCGCAGCCTCATTGAGGAATCCCGCGACCGGGTGGAAGCGGGCAATACGCGTGCCGTCGAGGCACGCGAACGCATGGGTGAGGCCATGACGTCGGTGGATCGGGTTTCTTCCCTGCTCGAAGAAATCAGCGGTGCCGCCAAGGAACAGTCAATCGGTGTTTCGCAAGTCAGCGAAGCCGTTTCGCAACTCGATTCGATCACTCAGCAGAATGCTGCCATGGTGGAAGAACTGGCCGCCTCCGCAGCTTCGCTCAGCGCACAAGTTGGGCAGGTGCACAACTCCATCAGGGTGTTCCGCCTCACGGAACGGGACGTTACCCTGGCCGAAGAAGATGCCGTTGAACTGCGCAAGCAGCAGATGCAACGTGAAGTGCGTCTGGACACTTCGGAGTTCGACTTTGAAGCAGCCATCAAGGCCCACCACCAGTGGCGCATCACCTTGCGCAACGCCATTGGGCGCAAACAACAGGTTGACGCGGATCGCCTGCGCCGGGACGACTGCTGCCAGTTGGGCGAGTGGCTGCACGGCCCAGGCGGGCACCGCTGGAGCCATGTGCCCAGCTTCACGCAACTGGTCGGCAAGCACAAGGTCTTTCACCAGGAGGCGGGGAAGATCGCTGATGCAATCAACCAGCAAAAGCATGCCGAGGCTGAAGGTATGCTGGACTCATCCAAGCCCTTCGGTCGGGCAGGGCAGGACGTCATCGCTGCAATTCGGGACTTGCGGGACGCCCTGCTCCATCAAGATGGGACAGCGCCCGCGCCTCAGGCAGAGCAACAAGCCAAGGCTGTTCGGGCAGCGCCTCCCAGGCTGCCCAAGCCTGCCAGTCCGAGCCCGGCACCTACTGCACCTGCGCGGGCGCCGAAACCTGCAGCGTCAAAGGCCGAACCCGAAGGGGAATGGGAGACCTTCTGACGCCGCGAGGGGGAATCACTCCCACTCGATGGTCGCAGGCGGCTTGGAACTCACATCGTAGGTCACGCGGTTGATGCCGCGGACTTCGTTGATGATGCGGCTGGACACCCGCTTGAGCAGGCTGTAGGGCAGCTCGGCCCAGTCGGCGGTCATGAAGTCGCTGGTCTGCACGGCGCGCAGCGCCACCACGTAGTCGTAGGTGCGGCCGTCGCCCATCACGCCCACGCTCTTGACCGGCAGAAACACCGTGAAGGCCTGGCTGGTCAGGTCGTACCAGCTCTTGCCGGAGTTGTGGTCGATAGTGGAGCGCAGCTCTTCGATGAAGATCGCGTCCGCGCGGCGCAGCAGGTCGGCGTATTCCTTCTTCACCTCACCCAGGATGCGCACGCCCAGGCCCGGCCCCGGGAAGGGGTGGCGGTACACCATGTCGTGCGGCAGCCCCAGGGCCACGCCCAGCTCGCGCACCTCGTCCTTGAACAGGTCGCGCAGCGGCTCCAGCAGCTTCAGGCCCA
>CAMLOF010000009.1 GCA_946481585.1 uncultured Macromonas sp.
CGGCGTGCAGATGAACATGGCCTACCACGGCAAGCAGGTCATGCTGACCTACGAGCTGCCGCTGGGCGAGATCGTGCTCGACTTCTTCGACAAGCTCAAGTCCGTCAGCCGGGGTTATGCGTCCATGGACTACGAGTTCAAGGAGTACCGCCCGTCCGACGTGGTGAAGGTCGACATCCTGCTCAACGGCGACAAGGTGGATGCCCTGTCGATCATCGTGCACCGCAGTCAGTCGCAATACCGGGCGCGGGCGGTGGTGGCCAAGATGCGCGAGATCATCAGCCGCCAGCAGTTCGACGTCGCCATCCAGGCGGCCATCGGTGCCAACATCATCGCCCGCGAAACGGTGAAGGCGCTGCGCAAGAACGTGCTGGCCAAGTGCTACGGTGGTGACATCACCCGCAAGCGCAAGCTGCTGGAAAAGCAGAAGGCGGGCAAGAAGCGCATGAAGCAGATCGGCTCGGTGGAAGTGCCTCAAGAGGCCTTCCTGGCCATTCTGCAAGTGGAGGAATGATGAACAACCAGAACATGAGCGCGCTGACCGCGCTGGTGCTGGGTGCCTTTGCCGCTTACGGTGGCGCGTGGTACCTGGGCATGATCGAAGGCAATTTTGCGCTGCTGCTGTTTCTGGCGGTGGTGGTGACGGGTGCCTATTGGCTTGCCGAGCGGTTTTACTTTTTGCCACAGCGCCAGCGTGCCGCAGATTCGCTGGCAGCGGAACATGCGCGCCGCCAGGCCGAACTGGACAAACTGGGCGTCAAGGGCGACAACGTGGACGTCCAGGCATCGCGCGAGAAGTTGCTGATGCAGCCCTGGTGGCTGGACTGGACCGCCGGGCTCTTCCCCGTGATCCTGGTGGTGTTCATCCTGCGCTCCTTCCTGTTCGAGCCCTTCAAGATCCCCTCGGGCTCCATGATCCCGACGCTGCGTGTGGGCGACCTCATCCTCGTCAACAAATTCCACTATGGCGTGCGCCTGCCGGTGATCAACACCAAGATCATCAGCAACAACGAACCCCAGCGCGGCGACGTGATGGTGTTCCGTTACCCGCCGCAGCCCAGCCTGGACTACATCAAGCGGGTGATCGGGGTGCCTGGCGACGAAGTGGCGTACTTGAACAAGCAGTTGTTCATCAATGGCAAGCCCGTGGATAAGTCGCCCCAACCCGAGTTCTACGATTCCGACAGCATGCGCTATTCGCGCCAGTTCGGTGAGAACCTCAACGGCAAGCACTACAACACGCTCAACGACAATGACCGCCCGGCGTTCGTTCCCGGGGCGAGCGACTTTCCAGGCAAGGACCATTGCCGCTACACCGTGGAAGGCGTGGTTTGCAAGGTCCCCGAAGGCCATTACTTCATGATGGGCGACAACCGCGACAATTCACTGGATTCGCGCTATTGGGGGTTTGTGCCAGAGGCCAACATCGTCGGCAAGGCGTTCTTTGTCTGGATGAACTTCGGCGATTTCAAGCGCATCGGCTCTTTTGAATGATAGCTCTGTGCCCGGCAACGAATTAAGATGTAGCTTGGTCTTATCAAAGTTTGGAGCAGGGCAGATGAAACAAAAACAGCGTGGAGTGACCTTCCTGGGGGTGGCGTTCATTGGCGCCATCGTGGCCGTGGTGGCCGTGGTTGCTGCGCAAGTGGCCCCCACGGTCATGGAATACCAGGCCATCATGAAAGCTGCCCAGCGTGCTGCCGAGTCGGGCAGCACAGTTCAGGAAATTCGCAACGCTTTCGACAAGTCGAAGGCTGCGGACTATTTCGAGGCCGTCAGTGGCCGTGACCTCGAAATCAGCAAGGAAAACGACAAAATCGTGGTGGAGTTTGCCTACAACAAGGAAATCCACCTGGCAGGCCCCGCCTACATACTCATGAAGTACCGTGGCCGCACCAAATGACCGGATACATCTGATTTGAATGCCGATTTTCTGGCGCTGCAAGAGCGCCTGGGGCATCGGTTTGCTGACCAGCGCTTGCTGGAGCGAGCCCTGACCCACCGAAGTTTTTCCGCGGATCACTACGAGCGCCTGGAGTTTCTGGGTGATTCCGTGCTCAGCCTGGCGGTTTCGGGCCTGCTGTTCGAGAGGCTCAGCAACCAGCCCGAGGGTGATCTTTCCCGTATTCGCGCCAACTTGGTGAAGCAAGACACCTTGCATGGCCTGGCAGACGTTCTCAGGCTATCGCCGTTGCTTCGTCTGGGTGAGGGGGAAATCCGATCTGGCGGGCGTGAACGCCCATCCATTCTTGCCGATGCGCTGGAAGCCATCCTGGGGGCGGTGTACCTGGACGCAGGCTTTGACGCGGCCAATGCCTTGGTGCGCCGCCTCTACCAGTCTGTTGACCTGAGCCCCGGCCAGAGCGTGCAGGGCAAAGATCCAAAAACTGCCTTGCAGGAGTGGCTGCAGGGCCGCAAAATGAAGCTGCCCGCTTACCGCGTGGCTGCCACCACGGGCGAAGCCCATCGCCAGACCTTTGAAGTGGTCTGCCAAATCGAAACCGGCCACGAAGAGCGTGGCAGCGGGGCGTCACGTCGCGCCGCCGAGCAAGCCGCTGCAGCGGCCATGCTGCAATACCTCAAGAGCCGCAAGTCATGAACGCCAAGTCCGCCACGTCCAAGCCTCAGCCCCAATCCAAGTCCCAGTCCGAGTCGAACGACGACCTGGAGGCCATGCTGTCGCGCGCATTGCGCAAGCCTGCTGCCGAGGCAGCAACGTCAGACGAGGCTGTATTGCCCGAAGCGGAGCAGGCCGAGACGCTGGGGCCGCAACGTTGCGGCTTTGTTGCCATCGTTGGCAAGCCCAATGTGGGCAAGTCCACGTTGCTCAATGCGCTGGTGGGGCAGAAGGTCAGCATCACCTCGCGCAAGGCGCAAACCACGCGTCACCGCATCACGGGGCTGCGCACCGTGGGCGCCACCCAGTTTGTGTTTGTGGATACGCCGGGCTTCCAGACGCGCCACGGCAACGCCTTGAACCGTTCGCTGAACAAGACCGTGCTGGGCGCCGTGTCCGACGTGGACGTGATCGTTTTCGTGGTGGAGGCGGGCAACTTCAATCTGGCCGACGCCAAGGTGCTGGACCTGCTGCCCAAGAACATTCCCGTCATTTTGGTGGCCAACAAGCTCGACATGGTGCACCGCCGGAGCGAACTGGCCCCCTGGCTGCGCAGCATGCAGGAGCGCCACCCGTTTGCCGAGTTCGTGCCCATGTCGGCCAAGAACGCGAAAGACGTTCAACGCTTCTACGCCATCGTGGAAAAGTACCTGCCTGAGCAGCCGTGGATGTACGACGCCGACGAGCTGACCGACCGCAGCGAGCGCTTCATGGCGGCCGAGATGGTGCGTGAGAAGCTCTTCCGCCTGACGGGTGATGAGTTGCCCTACACCTCCACTGTCGTCATCGACAAGTTCGAGGAAGAGGGGCGGCTGCGCCGCATCGCCGCCACCATCGTGGTGGAGCGCGAGGGCCACAAGGGCATGGTCATTGGCGAAAAGGGCGAAAAGCTCAAGCGCATCGGCACCGAGGCGCGCCAGGAACTGGAAAAGCTCTGGGACTGCAAAGTGTTCCTCGAGTTGTGGGTGAAGGTGCGCTCAGGCTGGGCTGACGACGAAGCCCGCGTGCGCTCCTTTGGTTACGAGTAAGCGAGCACTCACCTTCCTATGCCTCCGGCCAAGCAGCCGCGCGTGCATGACGAGCCCGCCTTCGTGCTGCACCGGCACGACTGGAGCGAGTCCAGCTTGATTCTGGATGTGTTCAGCCGACAGCATGGGCGCGTGGTGCTTGCGGCCAAAGGCGTCAAGCGCCCGACCTCCCAGTTCCGCCCGGTGTTGCTGCCCCTGCAGCCGCTGCGCCTGTCGTGGGGGGGAGACGCCGAGGTGCGTACCCTCAAGGCCGCCCACTGGCAAGGCGGACATGTGATGCCTGTGGGCGACGCGCTGCTTTCTGGCTACTACCTGAACGAATTGTTGATGCGTCTGCTGGCGCGGGACGACCCGCATCCGGCGTTGTTTGACCATTACGCCGTTGCCGTGGCGGCGCTCGCACGAGGCGATGTCCAGGGAGCGGTCTTGCGCGCCTTTGAGCTTTTGTTGCTGCGTGATGCTGGTTTCCTGCCTGCGCTGGACGAAGAGGGCGTGAGCCTGAGCCGCTTGCAGCAGCAGGAGCGCTACGAACTGGTGCCAGAAGCCGGCTTGCGCGTCGCGCGGCATTCTGAGGTGTTGGCTTGTGAAGGCAGCCAGTGGCTGCGTTTGCAGGAAGCCTTGAGCAGTTCACAGCCCTTCGATGCGCTGCTGGTGTGTTGTGCGGATGACCGGGGTGGGGCCTTGCGTCAGCAACTGCGCAACCTGCTGCACTACCATACCGGTGTGCGGACGTTCCAGACACGCCAGTTGATGGTGGACATCCAGCAGATGAGCGCCGCCGCAACCGAACCCACCCCTGTCCGTTCATGACCTCAATCGCCACCCCCAGCCGCACGGCTCTGTCCGTCAACGTCAACAAGGTCGCGCTGGTGCGCAACACGCGTCACCTGGGTATTCCCAGCGTCACGCGCGCGGCCACGCTGTGCCTGCAGGCGGGGGCTCACGGTATTACAGTGCACCCGCGACCCGACGAGCGGCACGTCCGCCGTCACGATGTGTTTGACCTCGCGGAGTTGTTGCAGGCATGGCCGAACCGCGAATACAACATCGAGGGCAACCCCTTCCACAACCTCATGGATGTGGCACGCGAGGTGAAGGCACGCGGCCTGCCACTGCACCAGCTCACCTTTGTGCCGGACAGCGTGGGCCAGTTCACCAGCGACCACGGCTGGCGCTTCCCCGAAGACGCCGAGCGCCTGCGCCCGCTCATTGAGCAGGCCCATGCGATGGGGGTGCGCGTCAGCCTGTTCATGGACGCCGAGCCTGCCCAGATGGTGGCCGCCCGTGCCGTGGGCGCCGACCGCGTGGAGCTGTACACAGAGCCTTACGCCGCTGCCCATGCGCAGGGTGGTGCTGCCCGTCAGCAGCAACTGGAGCGTTTTGCCGCTGCCGCCCAGGCGGCCTTGGATGCAGGCTTGGCCGTCAACGCCGGGCACGACCTGAACCGCGACAACCTCACTGACTTCCTGCGGGTGGTGCCGGGGATCAGCGAAGTTTCCATCGGCCACGCGCTGATCGCCGACGCCCTCGAACTGGGTTACGCGGCCACGGTGCAGGACTACCTGCGCTGTATTGCCGTCGCGCAAGGCTGAGCCGCGCATGATCTACGGCATTGGCACCGACGTCTGTGACGTGCGACGCATCCGCGAAAGCCTGGAGCGCCATGGCGACCGCTTTGCCCAGAAGGTGCTGGGCGAGACTGAGCTGGCCACCTGGCGCCAGCGCAGTGCGCGCTGGCCGGAACGGGGCATCCGCTACCTGGCCACGCGTTTTTCGGCCAAGGAAGCTTTCAGCAAAGCCATTGGCATGGGTATGCGCATGCCAATGACCTGGCGTGACTGCGAAATTGACAAACTCCCTAGCGGGCAGCCCGTCATCGTGCTGCACCGGGGCTTGAAAGAATGGTTTGAATCCCAGGGGCTGACGGCGCACGTCAGCGTCACCGATGAAACCGATTACGCCGCCAGCTTTGTGGTGGTCGAGAAGCCATGACACCCTACACCCAACATGCTCCCCTGATCATTGACGTTGCAGGCACCCGCCTGAGCAAGACGGACAAACAGCGCCTGGCCCACCCGCTGGTGGGGGGCGTCATCCTTTTTGCCCGCAACTGGGAAAACCGCGAGCAGCTCACCCAGCTGTGCCGCCAGATCAAGAAAGTGCGCGCCGACCTGCTGATCTGCGTGGACCACGAAGGCGGGCGGGTGCAACGCTTCCGTACGGATGGCTTTACCCACCTGCCGCCCATGCGCGCCCTGGGTGACCTGTGGTTCAGCGGCAAGCCTGGCAAGGAGAGCGAGGCCGCCCTGGCGGCCTGCAATGCGGCCACGGCGGCAGGCTACGTGCTGGGGGCGGAACTGCGCGCCTGTGGGGTGGACTTCAGCTTCACCCCCGTGCTCGACTTGGATTTTGGCGGCAGCACTGTGATCGGCGACCGCGCCTTTGCGCGCGACGCGCGTGTCACGTCTCTGCTGGCGCAAGCGCTCATGCACGGGCTGCTGCAAAGCGGCATGCGCAACTGTGGCAAACACTTCCCGGGGCACGGTTTCGTCAAGGCTGACTCCCACGTGGACATCCCCGTGGACAAACGCAGCCTCAAGGCCATACTGGCCGAAGACGCCGCGCCTTATGGCTGGCTGAGCGCAAGCCTCAATAGCGTCATGCCCGCGCACGTCATCTATCCGAAGGTGGACGGCCGCCCTGCGGGTTTCTCCTCGCGCTGGCTCAACGATATCCTGCGCGGCCGCCTGGGTTTCACGGGTGCCATCTTCAGCGACGACCTGAGCATGGCCGGTGCCCGCCAGATTGACGGCAAGGAAGTGAGCTACACCGAAGCCGCCGTGACCGCCCTGGAGGCGGGTTGCGATCTGGTGCTGCTGTGCAACCAATGTGTGGTGAATGACGGTGCGCCCATCGACGAACTGATCGACGGTTTGAGTGAAGCGCAGATCAAGGGCCGCTGGCAACCGCGCGGCGCCAGCGAGCAGCGCCGCCTGGACCTGCTGCCGCTGGGCGCCGCCCAGCCCTGGGACGAACTGATGGTGGACGCGCGCTACATGCACGCGCTGGGCCTGCTGCCCTGACGGCGCCGCTGGCGGAGCCGTCAGGAGGCTGCCTGAAAGGCCGCGTCAGACCTGTGCCATGGCGGCTGTCGGTGCTGCGCCCAGCACGGGCTTGTGGTAGCTGTCGCCCACCACGTCCGCGATCAGATCGGCGGTCCCTGCGCTCAGGGTCCAGCCCAGGTGCCCGTGCCCGGTGTTGTAGAACACATTGGGCTTTTTGCCGCGGCCCACGCGCGGCATCATGTCCGGCATCATGGGGCGCAGGCCTGCCCACGGCACAACCTGGCGGGTGTTGACGCCCGGGAAGCACTGGTTCACCCAATCGACCAGGGGCTTGATCCGGTCGGCGCGGATGTCCTTGTTGTAGCCATTGAACTCGGCTGTTCCGGCCACGCGGAAACGGTCCGGCCCGAGTCGGCTGGTGACGAGTTTGGTTTCGTCGTCAAGCAGGCTCACCCAGGGGGCGGCTTCACGGCTTTGCTCGTCCATCAGGTTGACGGTGATCGAGTAGCCCTTGACCGGGTAGATGTTGACGCGGTCACCCAGTTGTGCCGCCAGGCTGCGGCTGGCCACCCCGGCACAGACCACAAGCCCGTCAAAGCGGTGGGTCTGTTCCTGTCCATCGTCCAGCGCTGTAACAAAGGCAGTTTCGCCGTCGCTGCGCAGATCGCGTACCTGCTGCCCGTAGCGGATGGTCACGCCCAGGCGCTCTGCTGCAGCGGCCAGCCCCACGGTGTACTTGTGGATGTCGCCGGTGGAGTCGCTCTCGGTGTAGAAGCCGCCGTAGTAGGTGCCTGCCAGCGTGGGTTCGATGGCGCGCATTTCCTCAGGCGTGACGGGGTGGCGTTCCAGCCCGCCTGCAGCCAGCAGGCGGCTGACGTTGGCTGCATGGTCAAAGCCTTTTTTGTCGCGGTAGATGTGCAGGATGCCGCGCTTTTCCACGTTGAAGTCCACCCCCTCAGCCTGGGCCCACGCAAAGAAATGCTCGCGTGCGGCAATAGCCAGCTTGACCGTTTCGGTGGTGTTGCGTTCGTAGTGGGGAATGTTGGAGATGAATTCCAGGAACCACGAAATCTTGTGCCAGCTCGGCTTGGGGTTGACCAGCAGCGGCGCGTCGTTCTTCAGCATCCACTTCAAGCCCTTGAGTATGGTGGACCAGTGTGTCCACACCTCGGCGTTGGATGCGGAAAGCTGCCCGCCGTTGGCGAACGAAGTTTCCATGGCCGCATAGCGGTTCTGTTCAAACAGGGTGACGGAAAAACCGCGCTTGGCCAGTGCGTAGGCCGTGGTGACACCGGTGATGCCACCGCCGATGACGGCGATTGTTTTCATGGAAGGCTCCAAAGCGTCAGAAGGGAAAGCGCGCTGCTCGCACCATGCGTGCGGCGTGCGCCCCCTCTGTTTGGAACCTGAGAGATTCATGGCGGGCAATGCCGCCACTTGCTCCTGCGGTGGGCCGGGGGACGAATCCCGGCCACTCTTCAGAGATGAAAACGCCGATCGGTCCTTTTGCCTGAGAGTTTCCGGGGCGGTTGCTCCTTCGGCGCCAGCAAGCCGTTGTGGGCTTGGCCGGTCTCTCCCGATCGACGGGGTGAGTCGCTTATTGTGCCTGCAGTTGGATCGACTTGGCAATGGTTCGGAATTGGTTGATGCCGTCGCCGTAGGCTTTGCTCACCGCTGCCTGGGTCTGTGGCTTGGCCAGGATCTGGCTGTTGGCCTCCAGGGAGCTGCGAACGCCGGGGTCACCCAGTGTGTCGGTGATGGCCTTGTGCAGCGCGTTCACCACGGGTTCCGGGGTGTCTTTCTTCACAAAGTAGCCGGTCCAGATGTTGAAGGTGAAGTCCTTCAGGTTTTTGCTTTCGGCAATGGCGGGGTAGTCCTTGCTGCTTTCCAGCCGTTCGCCGTTGAGCATGGCGAGGATCTTGATGCGGCCCTGCTTGTGCAGGTCGTCGTGTTTTTTGCCGTAGGGTGCCAGGAAGATGTCCACCTGGCTGCCCATCAGGTCCTGTTCTGCGGGCGCGGCGCCCTTGTAGGGCACGTGGATCATGGGGATGCCGGTGACCTTGGACAGGTGCTCCCCGAGCAGGTGGTAGAACGAGCCTGGGCCCACGCTGGCGTAGGTCAAAGGGCGGCCCTGGCTGGCGGCCTTGCGCGCATAGTCCAGCAGTTCGTCGGGGGTGTTGGCAGGCAGGTCTTTGCGGGCCAGCATCGCAATCTGCGCGGTTGCGATCATTTGCACCAGGCGGAAGTCTTCGCTCTTGAACTTGACGGAGGCGATCGCAAGCGGGGCCAGGATCAGTTCGTTCGGAGATCCTTGGAAGATCAGGTAACCGTCGCTCGGGCTGTTCAGCACCTTCTGGGCGGCAATGGCGCCGCTGGCACCGCCAAGGTTCTCGACGATCACGGGCTGCCCGAGGTGTTTGCTCAGCGTGTTGTTCACCGAGCGTGCGATGACATCCGACAGCCCGCCTGCGGGGTAGGGCACCATCAACGTCACGGGTTTGTTGGGGTAGGTCTGCGCATGTGCACTGCCTGCTATGGCGGCCAGCGCGATGGCGGCGCCGGTTGCCCAGGTCTTGAGATGTTTGTTCATGGTTTGTCTCCTGTGTGGTTGTGTGTGGGGGAAAGCAGGTCTTGCACCAGTGCCACCCAGTAGGCTGCACCGGTGGCGATGTTGGCGTCGTTGAAGTCGTAGGCCGGGTTGTGCACCATGCATGCGCCGGGTTCGCCTTCTGCGCCGTTACCAATGAACAGATAGCAGCCCGGCACGCGCTCGAGCATGAAGGCAAAGTCTTCGCTGCCTGTGAGCATGGGGCCGTTGGGGTTGACCTGGTCGTCGTCGAAATGGCGGCGGGCCACATCAATCGCCCAATCGGTCTCACGGGGGCTGTTGACCAGTACCGCATAGCCTGGGCGCCAATCGATCTCGGCACGGACGTTGAAGCTTTCGGCCTGCGCGTGGATCAGCGCTTTGATGCGCCTTTCAGTCTCCTGGCGCACTTTCGGGTCAAGGGCGCGCACGCCGATTTCAAGCGTTGCCGTGTCTGGGATGACGTTGTTGGCATGGCCAGCGTTGAGTGCTCCCACGGTGATGACCACGGGTTGCAGAGGGTCGGTGTTGCGCGACACGATGGTTTGCAACGCCATCACGATGGATGCAGCGGCCACCAGCGGGTCGTCTGCCCGGTGCGGCATGCCGCCGTGCCCGCCACGGCCGTGAACCGTGACCGTGACGTAGTCTGACGAAGCCATGGTGGGGCCGCTGCGAAATACCAGTTGCCCCTGGGGGTGGCCAGGCATGTTGTGCATGGCAAAGATGGCGTCGCAAGGGAAGCGCTCGAACAGACCGTCTTCCATCATCTTCAGCGCACCGCCCGCGCCTTCTTCCGCAGGCTGAAAGATCAGGTGCAGCGTGCCGTCGAACTGCCCATGCAATGCCAGGTGCTTGGCTGCCGCCAGCAGCATGGCTGTGTGCCCGTCGTGGCCGCAGGCGTGCATGACGCCGTGGTGTTGACTGCACCACGGCTTGCCGCTGTTTTCAACGATCGGCAGCGCGTCCATGTCCGCGCGCAGGCCAATGCGGCGGGTTCCTTGTCCGCGCACCAGCCGCCCCACAACACCCGTGCCGCCCAGCCCGTATGTGACCTCGTAGCCCCAGGCCTGCAGCCGTTCGGCCACCAGCCTGGAGGTGCGGTGTTCGTCAAAGGCCATTTCCGGGTGTTGGTGGATGTCCCGGCGCAACGCGATGAATTCGTCAACCAGCGACGTGTCCATGGCCGCTTTGGCTGCCATTGGAGAGAGGGGCGAGGACATCATGAGCACGGCGTTTTCTGCTGTAGATCACACGAAAGATGAAGTTGAGTGCATGTTATGTAACGCCAATATTCAAGTCCAATGCATTGTTGTACATTTATCTATAAATAAAACTCATTGATAAAACATGACACTGGTGCAACTGAAGCACTTCATCGCCTTGACCGAAGCCGGGTCGTTCGCCAAGGCGTCCAAGGTGTTGTTTCTGACCCAGCCTGCGCTTTCGCGCAGCATTCAGGCGTTGGAAGAGGAACTGGGGCAGGCGCTTTTTGACCGTGTTGGTCGCCGCATAGAGCTGACGGTGGTGGGCCAGCGCCTTTTGCCTCGAGCCCGGCGGCTGGTGCAGGAGGCGGAATCACTGAAAAGTGTGGGCCGCGAGATGCAAAAGGGGGTGTCAGGCGCGGTGCGAATCGGTCTCAGCTCCGGCCCTGGCGCCATTCTGTCGGCACCTCTGCTGATGCACATGGCGCAGCACCACCCCCGGCTGCAGCTGGAGATTTCCCGGGGGCACACGGAACTGCTCATCCACGCCCTGCGCGCAAGGCGGCTCGACGCTGCCGTGGTGGACATACGGGCCGTGCGCCCGGCGTCGGACTTGCAGATCACTTTGCAGACGGAACTGCCGGCAAGTTTCCTTTGTCGCCAGGGGCATCCGCTTCACGAGAAGGGCGAGCCTGTGGCTTTTGAGGAATTGTTGGCATACCCGATCGCTTCCACGCCGCTGAGCGATGAAGTGGCGCGGATACTCACTGAACGTTATGGCCCGGCCGCCAACCCCGATGACATGGTGACGCTGCGGTGTGATGACACACAGACGCTGGTGGACGTGGCTCGCGAGAGCAACGCCATTGTGCTGACGATCGACGCCGCAGGCCGCGATTTGGTCCGGCTTGCAACCGTGCCAGCATTGAACGCCACGGCGCGGTTCGGTATGGTGACGCTGGACCAGCGGGCCGAGGTGCCGGGGCTTCAGATCGTCAGAGACTTCGTCGGGAGCCTCATGTCCCAATCCCCAGTTGTTCCAGCGCGTCTCCCACCAGCTCCAGACGCAACAAGGGGCTCTCCAAGGTCAGCAGGCGCTGCTTGATTTCGGCGGGCAGGGGCAGCATTTCGGCCCAGCGGTTGGCCACCCAGCCCGCCTCCTGCCAGACGCTGCCTTGGGTCTGATAGGGCGGATAGGGAGAGATCGCGCCCGGTTGTTCTGCCTGCAGTCGTTCATGGAGCTGGTGCAAGGTTTGCGGAATACCCTGCAGCTCCGGCGGTACCGGGACCGGCGTGTCGGCAGGCAGCAGCTCCACGTCGGCCGTCCACAGGCCATGCGGCATTTTTTCGCTGCTCACCACACGAAAGCGTTCCGTTCCCTCGCACGCGATGAGCAGCAGCCCAGGCTGCGGTTGCTCCAGTTCGACGATGCGCGCCAGCGTGCCTACTTCGTGAAACCCCTCCCGCACGAAGCCGCCGCTGGAGGGGTCTGGCTGCTGCACCTCGCTGCCGCCGGTCAGGCAGACCACGCCGAAAGGCGTGGCCTCACGGTGGCAGCGCCGCACCATGTCGAGGTAGCGCACCTCGAATATCTGCAGCGGCAGGCTGCCGCCCGGAAAAAGGACGGTGCCCAGCGGGAACAGGGGAATGTTCAACACCGTGGGCCCGGTGGCAGCGCCGTCAGGCGACGGCGTCGGCGCTTTGGCGCTGCAGCATGGCCAGCACGTTGGCCACGGTGCCGCGCAGTTCGCGGCGGTCGCAGATGAAGTCCACGGCGCCCTTGGTTTGCAGGAACTCGGCGCGCTGGAAGCCCTCGGGCAGCTTCACACGCACGGTGTTCTCGATCACGCGCGGGCCGGCGAAGCCGATCAGCGCCTTGGGTTCGGCAATCACCACATCACCCACGAAGGCAAAGCCCGCGCTCACGCCGCCCATGGTGGGGTCGGTCAGCACGCTGATGTAGGGCAGCCCCTTCTTGGCCAAACGGGTGAGCGCGGCGTTGGTCTTAGCCATCTGCATCAGGCTCAGCAGCCCTTCCTGCATGCGCGCGCCGCCCGTGGCGGTGAAGCACACGAAGGGCACTTTCTGCTCGATGGCGGTTTCCACGCCACGCACGAAGCGCTCGCCCACCACGGAGCCCATGGAGCCGCCCATGAAGTCGAACTCGAAGCACGCAGCCACGATTTCGATGCTCATGACCGAGCCACCCATGACGATGAGCGCGTCGGTCTCGCCCGTGACCTCCAGGGCCTCCTTCAGGCGCTCGGGGTACTTGCGGCTGTCCTTGAACTTCAGGGCATCGACCGGAATGACCTCCTGGCCCACTTCGTAACGGCCCTGGGCGTCGAGGAACGCATCCAGCCGAGCACGAGCGCCAATGCGATGGTGGTGGGAGCAATGCGGACAAACGTTCTGGTTTTTCTCCAGATCGTTCTTGTAAAGAACAGCCTCGCAGCTGGGGCATTTGATCCACAGCCCTTCAGGCACGCTACGGCGCTCTGCGGGGTCGGTAGGGGAAATTTTTGGGGGTAGCAGTTTCTCAAGCCAGGACATGGTTTCTCCTTGCTGGTCAAAGGCAGCGCCAGCCGCCACCAGGGGCGGGGCGCTCTTGAATGGGCGACATTATGCGCTCAAGCCGTCCAAGGCCTGCCGGATGCCCCCCAGGAAGGCGGCAGCGGCAGGTGCCACGCCAGAGCGAGGCTCGTTCTCGATGAGCTGAATCAGCTTGGTGCCGATCACCACCGCATCAGCCGTGCGGCCGACCGCGCAGGCCGTGGCCGCGTCGCGTATGCCAAAGCCCACGCCCACCGGAGTGTTCACGTGTTGGCGGATGCGCGGCAACATGGCTTCCACGGCGGCGGTGTCCAGGTGGCCCGCACCGGTGACGCCCTTGAGTGAAACGTAATAGACGTAGCCACTGGCAATGCGCCCGACCTGGGCCATGCGTTCGTCCGTGCTGGTGGGGGCCAGCAGGAAGATCAGGTCCAGCCCGTGGGCTTTGAGCGTCGCTGCGAATTCCTCGCACTCCTCGGGTGGGTAGTCCACGATCAATACGCCGTCCACACCAGCAGCAGCAGCGTCACGCGCGAAGGCATTTTGTCCGTGCTTCAGTTCGTAGCGCTCCACCGGGTTGGCGTAGCCCATCAGCACCACAGGGGTGACAGCGTCCGTCTGGCGGAAGGTGCGCACCATGTCCAGCACCTGGGTCATGCCAATGCCGAAGGTCAGGGCTTTTTCACCGGCTTTCTGGATCACCGGGCCATCGGCCATGGGGTCGGAAAACGGCACGCCCAGCTCGATGATGTCGGCCCCGGCCTGCACCATGGCGTGCATGAGTTCCGGTGTCACGTCCGCGTAGGGGAAGCCAGCGGTGACGTAGGGGATCAGGGCCTTGCGGCCCTGCTGGCTCAGGTTCTTCAGGGTGTTTTCAATGCGGCTCATGGCTCGGTTCCGGCTCAGGCTTTGATCAGGTTCACCGGCTGCTCGCCGCCCTTGACGGACTGGCCACGGCAACTGGGGCGGCAGTAGAAGTCGGCCTGCGACAGGTCGGCCACGGTGCCGATGTCCTTGTCGCCCCGGCCCGAGAGGTTCACCAGAATGGACTGGTCCGGTCGCATGGTCTTGGCCAGCTTCATGGCGTAGGCCAGGGCGTGGCTGGATTCCAGCGCGGGGATGATGCCTTCGGTGCGGCACAGGTGGTGGAAGGCTTCAAGCGCTTCCTTGTCGGTGATGCCCACGTACTCGGCACGGCCGATGTCCTTGAGCCAGGCGTGTTCTGGGCCCACGCCGGGGTAGTCCAGGCCCGCGCTGACGCTGTGCGTCTCGGTGATCTGGCCGTTGTCGTCCTGCAGGATGTAGGTGCGGTTGCCGTGCAGCACGCCGGGGCTGCCTTTTTGCAGCGATGCCGAGTGCTTGTCCGTGTCCATGCCTTCGCCAGCCGCTTCCACGCCGATCAGGCGGGTTTTCTCGTGTGCGATGTAGGGGTAGAAGATACCCATGGCATTGCTGCCGCCGCCCACGCAGGCCACCACTGCGTCGGGTTGCAGTTCGCTGCCGTTGCCTGGCAGCTTCAGGTCGGCCAGCATTTCGGGCATCTGCTTCAGGCATTCCTCGCCAATCACGCTCTGGAAGTCGCGCACCATCATGGGGTAGGGGTGCGGGCCCGCCACGGTGCCGATGATGTAGAAGGTGTTCTCCACGTTCGTCACCCAGTCGCGCATGGCCTCGTTCAGCGCGTCCTTCAGCGTTTTGCTGCCGCTTTCCACCGGTACAACGGTGGCGCCCAGCAGCTTCATGCGGTAGACGTTGGGACTTTGGCGCTTCACGTCCTCGGCGCCCATGTAGACGATGCATTCCAGCCCGTAGCGGGCACAGATGGTGGCAGTGGCCACGCCGTGCTGGCCTGCGCCGGTCTCGGCAATGATGCGCGGCTTGCCCATGCGCTTGGCCAACATGGCCTGGCCGATCACGTTGTTGATCTTGTGGGCGCCGGTGTGGTTGAGGTCTTCGCGTTTCAGGAAGATTTGCGCTCCGCCCAGTTCGCGGCTGGTGCGCGCCGCGTGGTAGATGGGCGAGGGGCGGCCCACGAAGTGCGCCAGCTCGTAGCGGAATTCGCGCAGGAACTCGGGGTCGTGCTGGTACTTGGCGTAAGCCTCGCGCAGTTCATTGATGGCGTGAGTGAGCGTTTCGCTGATGAAGCTGCCGCCATAGGGGCCGAAGTGGCCGCGTGCGTCGGGTTGGTGGTATTCGTACATGGCTCTTGATTCGTTGGGTGCTGGGGTGCCAGGCCTGAATGGAACAGGCCGGGCGCAGGGAGGGCGTACCTGATGGTCCGTTCCAGACAAACCTCGCCAAGGAGCCGAACGTTGCCGTAGCGGGTGTTCGGCCGCAGAGGTGTCAGGACGCGTCGGCCAGGCGAACGGCCTCGATGAAGCGGTCGATCAGCTCGGGGCTCTTGATGCCCTTGGCGCTTTCCACGCCGGAGCTGACGTCAACCGCCCAGGGGCGCACGAGACGGACGCCAGCGGTCACATTTGCAGGTGTGAGTCCACCAGACAAAACGAGGCGAGCGCTGGCGTTTAGTTGCGGGTGTGACCAATTGAAGGCTGTCCAGTCGAAGGAAACTCCACCACCACCATAGCCCTGTACGTGGGCGTCGAGCAGAATGGCCTGCGCGGCGGTGTGCTGTTCAGCGTATTCTAGAAGATCGAAGCCCGCAGCGCCATCACCCGTGGGCACACGGGCGGCGCGGATGTAGGGACGGCCATGGGACAGGCATTCGGCGGGGGATTCGTCGCCGTGAAACTGCAGCAGCGCGTTTGGCACAGCCGCCAAACCTGCACGTATCTCGTCGCCTGAGGCGTTGACGAACAGCAATACAGGCGTGACGAAGGGCGGCAACAAGCGGGCCAGTTCTCCGGCTCGTTTGGGTGAGACGGCGCGCGGGCTGGGCGGGTAGAGCACGAAGCCGATGGCATCCGCGCCAGCATGCACGGCGTGGCGCACGTCCTCTTCGCGCGTGAGGCCACAGATCTTGATGCGTGTACGGGGCATGGCGGAAACGTTCAGGGGAGCCAGTCGAGGCCCGGCACAGTGTCGGGCAGGCCCCACTTGGCATCATAAAGCGGGCCGACGAAGTAGAGCCCGTCCGGGGAGAACGTGGGGGCAGCCACCTCGCGGCTGCGAGCCTGGAGCACTTGCTCCATCCACCCGGGCGGCCGCAGTCCTTGTCCCACGGCAACCAGGCAGCCCATGATGTTGCGGATCATGTGGTGAAGGAATGCGTTGGCCTCGAAGTCGAAGCGCCAGTAGGCCCCCCGGCGGCTGATGCTGATGCGGCGCAAGTCCTTGATGGGCGACAGTGCTTGGCACTGTGCCGCGCGGAAGGATGTGAAGTCGTGTTCGCCCAGCAAGTGCGCAGCGGCGGCCTCCATGGCTGCCTGGTCCAGCGGGCGGAACACCCAGCCCGCACGGCCAGACTCGAAGCTCGGGCGCACGGGTGATTCGAGCAGCACGTAGGCGTAACGCCGTGCGACGGCGCTGGCGCGGGCATGAAAGGCATCAGGCACCGGGTGCGCCCACTGCACGGCAATGTCGTTCGGCAGGAAACGGTTGGTGCCGCGAACCCAGGAGTTCATGGGGCGCTGCAGTTCGGTGTCGAAGTGCACCACCTGCATCAGGCCGTGTACGCCCGCGTCGGTGCGACCCGCGCAAAGGGTGTTGACAGAAGGCAACACGCTGAACTCGGCCAGAGCGGATTCAAGGCGGTCCTGTACCGTTAGCCCGCTGGGCTGGCTCTGCCAACCCTGGTACGCGCCACCCTGGTAGCTGATGCCGAGAGCGATCCTCAATGTGTGTCTGCCAGCCGGAATCTGAGTCAGGACAGCTGCGCCAGGAAGGCCCGGGCACGCTCCTGCAGTGCACCAGTGGCTTCGGCTTCAACTTCCTCCGCCAGCGAGCGGGCGCCTTCGGTGTCGCCAATGGCCTCGAATTCACGGGCCAGCGACAGCTTGGTTTCCAGGGGGTCGGAGCCTCCCAAGCCTTCGTCCACTTCCATCTGTGAGAGGGCATCCAGGTCGGGTTCCGATGCTGCCTCCTGGTTAGAGGCTGGCGAGTCAGCTTCCAGGTCCAGGGTCAACTCGTCGAGCTCGGAAGGCAGTTCCGGGGAACGTGCTGTTGGCTGCGCCACTGTCGGGGCAGGCTGCTCTTCCGTTTCCATCTGGGTCAGGTCGAGGTCGAAGTCAAGCCCGTGATCTTCTTGCGGAGCCTGCGGTGCGGGTTGCACCGGGGGCGCAGCTTCGTCGCTGGAGAGGTTCAGGTCGAGGTCGAAGCCGTCATCGGCAGCAGCCACCTGCTCAAGCGCGGGTGGAGCTTCTTCTGCTACAGGCTCGCCACCCAGATCCAAGTCGAAATCCAGGCCGCTGTCGTCTGCTGCAGGTTCGGCACTCGGTGCTGGGCTTGGTTCTACGGCTGCAGGCTGCGCGTCCTGTGGCGAACCCAGGTCCAGATCCAGATCTGGAATTTCGGCCGCTGCAGACATGGGTACAGCAGTAGATGCAGCAGGGGGCTGGTACAGGCTGTTTTCAGGGTCGATGGCATAGCCCATCTGGCGGGCCTGCTCCCAGTTGTCGCCATCGCCACCGGTGAGGTCGAACACGCGTCTGGCACTCGACTCGAATGCTTTGACATCGTTGCGCTGCGCGTAGATTTCCAGCAGTTTGAGGTGTACGGGCAGGCGGTCCGGGTGCAAGCGCAGGGCATCGGTCAGGATTTCCTCTGCCTGTTTGTCACGGCCATAGGCCAGATACACATCGGCCTCTGCCACGGGATCCACATCGCCGCCAGCGTCGAGCTGGCTCGGTGAATACATCATCGACGAGGGGGCACCTTCCTCGCTGGTGTCGACAGACTGGCCACCTGCGGGCTCGAACCGTGAATCCTCGTCGTCGGACAGTGCGGCTTTGTCGTTGTTGCGCTTGCGCAACCGGACCAGGGCCAAGGCGCCCAAGAGAACCGCGAGCCCCCCGGCTGCGGGCAGTGCCAACGGATTCGACATCAACTCTTGCACGATGCCGCCAGATGCCTCTGGTGCCGCAGGGGGAGGCGCGACAGGTAGGGCGGCTGGCGCCGGGGCCAGTTCTGGCGGCGGCGCAGGAGGAGCGGGGGGCGGGGTTTGCGCTGCTACGGGTGCTTCGACGGCAACGCCCGGTGCTGCTGCGGGTGCGTCAGCCGGGGCAGTGGTTGGCGTCGCAGCGGTGGCGCTGGTCGCTTGCTCCAGTTTCTGCAGTTCGTCAAGGTTGCGAGACAACTCCGCCACGCGGGTGCTGCTGTCTGCCTGGCGCTTTTCCTGGGCGATGCGCTCTTCCTGGTTGTTGGCCGCTGCTACGGCACCTTTGGAGAGCGTGAGCTTGTCGGCCGCCGTAGCGTCAGGTTTGTTTTCGCGGACTTCTGTCTGGACCGTGCCTTTGGCGGTTCGGCCCGATTCTTCGCTGGCCTGGCTGGGCGCCATGTTGGCCAAGCGGCGGCGGTATTCGTTGAAATCCCGGCTCTGTGCGGCAATCAGCTGCCGAGCCTCGGCTTCGTTGATCTGCTCCACATCTGCCGACTTCGGCAGATCCAGGACAACACCCGCTTTCATGCGGTTGACATTGTTTCCAATGAACGCACGGGGGTTGGCGCGAAGCATGCCTACCAGCATTTGCTCCAGCGAGGCATTGGCTGGTTTGTGCGCCTGGGCGATACGGCCCGCTGTGTCTCCAGGTTTTACCGTGACTTGGCCAGCGGGCTCACTGGGAGTGGGGGCCACCGGTTTTGCGGGGGCAGGTGCAGGGGCTGCCGCGCTGCGTGCAGGCGCCGGGGCGGTCTGAGGGGCAGGCGCTGCCGATGGCGCGGGTGCGGCGCTGCTGCGCGCCGTTGACGGCAGCAGCGGCGCGGGGGCAGGGCGCAGGTTCGGTGGGTCGAACAGCATCGTGTAGCCGCGCACCAGCCTGCCGCCATTCCATGTGGTTTGAACGACCAGGTCGAGGAAAGGCTCCAGCACGGGTTGTTCGCTGCTCAAGTGGATGACCGTGCGTCCGTTGGATCGTCGTTCAAGGCGGAACTGAACGGTGTTGAGCACTGGGCTGTACTGCATCGTTGCTGCACGGAAGGCGTCTTCCGGTGCAACCTGAACCTGCAGGCTGGCCGCTTCTTCATCGGTGATGCTGGGAACGTCGATTTCGGCGCGCAGCGGTTGCCCCAGTTGCGACTGCACCGAAACCCGGCCCAGAGCCAGGGCCCAAGCGTTGGTGGCCGCCAGCGACGACACCAGCAACACCGCGGCCGCTACCGCACGAAGACCTTGTCCCAGAGGGGACTGCCCAGTGACTTCGGTGGTATCGCGGGATGTACCCGAGGTGCTGGAGGGAATGTGCTGCACGTAGACCTCAACCTGTTTTCGAGAAAACACCATAACATCAAGCAGTTATGGTGACAAGCTCACAAGCCGCTTGAGTCACGGCCAGAGCTTGGGCGGTGCCGGGTAGCCAGCTGATCGTTGCGGGAATGCAACGGTCAGCTTATCGACTACCCGGCCCGCCATGGTGCGAATATATCCGCTCAGGCCTCAAGCAGGATGCGCAGCATGCGGCGCAGCGGTTCAGCGGCACCCCACAGCAGCTGGTCACCGATCACGAAGGCCGACACGTACTCCGGGCCCATGTTGAGCTTGCGAACGCGACCCACGCCCACTTCCAGGCCACCCGTGATGGCGGCAGGCGTCAATTCCTTGACGGTGATGGCGCGGTCGTTGGGCACCCACTTCACCCACGGGTTGCCGCTCTTGATGATGGACTCGATCTCGGCCAGCGGCAGGTCCTTCTTCAGCTTCAGCGTCAGCGCCAGGCTGTGGCAGCGCATGGCGCCGATGCGCACGCACAGGCCGTCCACAGGGATGGTGGCTTCGGTGCCCAGGATCTTGTTGACCTCGGCCTGGCCTTTCCACTCTTCCTTCGATTGGCCGTTGTCCAGCTGCACATCGATCCAGGGGATCAGGCCGCCAGCCAGGGGGGCGCCGAAGAATTCGGTGGGCACGTCCTCGCGGATGGCCTTGGCCACCTTGCGGTCGATCTCCAGGATGGCGGACGCGGGGGTAGCCAGCTCATCGGCCACGGCACCGTGCACCACGCCCATGCCCTTGAGCAGTTCGCGCATGTGGTTGGCACCACCGCCGGATGCCGCCTGATAGGTCATGGAGCTGACCCACTCGACCAGGCCTTGCTTGAACAGACCGCCCAGGCCCATCAGCAGGATGGAGTTGGTGCAGTTACCGCCGATCCAGTTCTTGCCGCCAGCGGCCAGGGCCTTTCGGATGACGTTGTCGTTGACGGGGTCGAGGATGATGACCGCGTCCTTTTCCATGCGCAGGGAGGAGGCGGCATCGATCCAGTGACCTTGCCAACCGGAGGCGCGCAGCTTGGGGAAGACTTCCTTGGTGTAGTCGCCGCCCTGGCAGGTGATCACGATGTCGCACTTCGCCAACGCCGCAATGTCGTTTGCGTCTTGCAGTGCAGTGTGCTGCTTTGCCTGGGCGGGTGCCTTGCCGCCGGCATTCGAGGTGGAAAAGAAAATGGGCTCGATGTGGTCGAAGTCACCTTCGGCCACCATGCGGTCCATCAACACCGAGCCGACCATGCCGCGCCAGCCGACCAAACCTACCAACTTGCTCATTTCAAACGCCCTTTCAAGTAAAACAAACGGTGCCAGACCGGACCGATTTGCCCGGCTCGTCAGGCCGGGGAGGGCGCACGACGAACCAGGCTGGATCAGCCCTTAATGGTCGTGGTTTTGGTGGAGATTGCGCGCACAGCCACACCTGCCAGGGCGGCAGGTGTCTGGTTCAGGGCGAACGGGCGGGCGGCAAACATTTTTACATTGTAGCCGAAGCAGTCTTGTGCGGCGCTTACAGCGCCTGCACCACGGCGTCGCCCATTTGTGCGGTGCCCACCTTGGTGGTGCCTTCGCTCCAGATGTCGGGGGTGCGCAAGCCTTGTGCCAGCACCTTTTGCACAGCGGCTTCGATGCGGGCTGCCGCCTCGGGCTGGTTCAGGCTGAAGCGCAGCATCATGGCCGCGCTCAGGATGGTGGCCAGCGGGTTGGCCACGCCCTTGCCCGCGATGTCGGGCGCGCTACCGTGGCTGGGTTCGTACAGACCCTGGTTCTTGCTGTTGAGGCTGGCCGAGGGCAACATGCCAATGGAGCCGGTGAGCATGGAAGCTTCGTCCGACAGGATGTCGCCAAACATGTTGCCCGTGACGATCACGTCGAACGCCTTGGGGGCCTTGACGAGCTGCATGGCGGCGTTGTCCACGTACATGTGCTGCAGTTCCACGTCGGGGTACTGTGCGTGTACTTCGGTGACCACATCTTTCCAGAACTGGAAGGTTTCCAGCACGTTGGCCTTGTCCACGCTGGTGACCTTTTTGTTGCGCTTGCGCGCGGCCTGGAAGGCCACGTGGGCAATGCGCTCGATCTCGGGCTTGGAGTAGCGCATGGTGTCGAAGGCTTCCTCGGCACCGGGGAAGTGGCCGTCGGTGGCCACACGGCGGCCGCGCGGTTGGCCGAAGTAGATGTCGCCGGTCAGCTCGCGGATGATGAGGATGTCCAGGCCCGCGATGAGTTCAGGCTTGAGGCTGGACGCTCCAACCAGTTGCTCGTAGCAGATGGCCGGGCGGAAGTTGGCGAACAGGCCCAGGTTCTTGCGCAGGCCCAGGATGGCCTGCTCGGGGCGCAGAGGGCGGTCCAGCTTGTCGTATTTCCAGTCGCCCACCGCACCGAACAGCACGGCGTCGGCTTCCATGGCCAGCTTCAGGGTCGATTCCGGCAGCGGGTGGCCATGCGCCTCGTAAGCGGCACCGCCCACCAGGGCTTGCTCCATCTCGAACTTGAGGTCGAGGGCCTTGAGAACCTTGACGGCTTCAGCGACGATTTCGGTGCCGATGCCGTCACCAGGAAGAACTGCGATTTTCATGTGCGGTGCGGGCGCTTCGGCGCCCTTGTAAGTGAGGTTGCGCTCGATGGGCTGGCGTTCAGCTCAGCATCGTGTGTGCCAGCCAGGGCTTCTGGGCCAGGCGTTCGGCTTCGTAGGCCTGGATCTTTTCCTTGTGGCGCAGCGTCAGGCCGATGTCGTCCAGCCCGTTGACGAGGCAGTACTTGCGGAAGGGCTGCACGTCGAAGGGGATCTCCTCGCCCTGCGGGCGCACGATCACCTGGCGCTCCAGGTCGATGGTGAGCTGGTAGCCCGGGAAGGCGTGGACCTCGTCGAACAGCTGCGACACGGTTGCCTCTGGCAGCACGATGGGCAGCAGGCCGTTCTTGAAGCAGTTGTTGAAGAAGATGTCGGCGAAGCTGGGCGCGATGAGCGCGCGGAAGCCATATTGCTCAATGGCCCAGGGCGCGTGTTCGCGGCTGGAGCCGCAGCCGAAGTTCTTGCGTGCCAACAGAACAGATGCGCCCTGGTAGCGCGGCTGGTTAAGCACGAACTCGGGGTTGGGCTTGCGGCTGGCCGGGTCCTGGCCGGGGTAGCCAGGGTCCAGGTAGCGCCACTCGTCGAACAGGTTCGGGCCAAAGCCCGTCTTGCGGATGGACTTCAGGAACTGCTTCGGGATGATGGCGTCGGTGTCGACGTTTTCCCGGTCCATGGGGGCCACCAGGCCCTTGTGCACGGTGAATTTTTGCATGAAGACTTTTTCGCTTGATTACTTGGCGATGTCCTGGATTTTTTCACCAGCTTTTTCGATGCCCCGGCCAGCGGCGCTGCCAACTTCCTTGGCGTCCTGTTTGACGCCAGACCACGTGTTGCAGCCCACCAGGCTCAGACTCAGTGTGGCAATCAGCAGGGTGAACAGCTTTTTCATGGTGAGCTTCCTTTCCTTGCGATGAATCAGGCAAACTGACGGATATCGACGAAGTGACCATGGATGGCAGCCGCAGCTGCCATGGCCGGGCTGACCAGATGGGTGCGGCCGCCATTGCCCTGGCGGCCTTCAAAGTTGCGGTTGCTGGTGGAGGCACAGCGTTCGCCGGGCTCCAGCCGGTCGGCGTTCATGGCCAGGCACATGGAGCAACCCGGTTCGCGCCATTCAAAACCTGCAGCCTTGAAGATTTCGTGCAGCCCTTCGCGCTCGGCCTGGTCTTTGACCTGACCGGAGCCGGGCACGACCATGGCAAGCTTGACGTTGCGCGCCACCTTCTGGCCCAGTTTCTTGACGACCGCCGCTGCCTCGCGCATGTCTTCAATCCGGCTGTTGGTGCAGGAGCCGATGAAGACCTTGTCCACGTGCACGTCGGCCAGCGGCTTGCCGGGTTCGAGCCCCATGTAGGTGAGGGCGCGCTCCATGGCGTTGCGCTTGTTGGGGTCTTTTTCCTTGTCGGGGTCGGGAACCACGGCGGTCACCGGCAAAACCATTTCAGGCGATGTGCCCCAGGTCACCTGCGGCAGAATCTGGGCGGCGTCCAGCTCGACCACGGTGTCGAACCCGGCGTCAGCGTCTGAGTGCAGCGATTTCCAGTACGCCACGGCCTGGTCCCACTCGACGCCGGTAGGCGACAGGGGGCGGCCCTTCACGTAATCGATGGTTTTATCGTCCACAGCCACCAGGCCGGCGCGTGCGCCGGCTTCGATGGCCATGTTGCAGACCGTCATGCGGCCTTCCATGCTGAGGGCGCGGATGGCACTGCCGCCGAATTCGATGGTGTAGCCGGTGCCGCCAGCGGTGCCGATCTTGCCGATGATGGCCAGCACGATGTCCTTGGCACCGCATCCTTTGGGCAGGGTGCCTTCGACCTTGACCAACATGTTCTTGGCCTTCTTGGCCAGCAGTGTCTGCGTGGCTAGGACATGCTCCACCTCGGAGGTGCCGATGCCGTGGGCCAGCGCGCCAAAGGCGCCGTGCGTGGAGGTGTGGGAGTCGCCACAAACCACGGTCATGCCTGGGAGGGTTGCGCCGTTCTCGGGGCCGATGACGTGGACGATACCCTGGCGTTTGGACAGGAAGGGGAAATACGCCGCTGCACCGAATTCGGCGATGTTCGCGTCCAGCGTGGTGATCTGTTCTTTGCTGATGGGGTCGGCGATGCCGTCGTAACCCAGTTCCCAGCCAGTGGTGGGGGTGTTGTGGTCGGCCGTGGCGACCACGGAGCTGATGCGCCAGACCTTGCGGTGTGCCACGCGCAGGCCTTCGAAGGCCTGGGGGCTCGTCACTTCATGGACCAGGTGGCGGTCGATGTAGAGCACCGCAGTGCCGTCTTCCTCGGTGTGGACGACGTGTTCGTCCCAGATCTTGTCGTAGAGGGTGCGTCCCATGGGGTGATTCCTTGGCAATCCACCATTTTATGCGGATGGCCGGGTGTGTGTTCAGTCGAGGATGTCGAGGGTAGGGGTGAGCTCTCGGACGCGGTGGTCAACGTAGTAGCCGCCAAACTCGGTGTACCGCAAAAGATGTCTATGACATTGAGTGCAGCGCCAAACGTCACAACGGTTGTAAGGGAAATGCTGCACGGCCACTGGCGCATCGGGGGATTCGTAGCGCGTGTCCTTGGGGTGCAGTTCCTCGAATGTCGGTTCGTACAGTTCCGGGTCGCGCAGCGACGCCATGGCCTGCATTTGCTTTGCAGGCCAGCGTTCCTCCGTCAGGCTGGTCCAACCCGCACATGCGCCCACGGTGCAGGTACAAGGGTGCGCGGGTACGGCTTGACTGAGCAGTTCGCGCAACTCGGCGGCAGAGTGAATGCGTTGCATGCTGGCTTGTGTGGCGCTGATGGAAGAAAAAACCCGCCGACGTTACCGTTCGGCGGGTTGCAGTCTCAGCTGGAAATCAGCGCTGGGCCAGCGGCGGAACGTCGCGGCGGGCAGAGCCGGTGAACAGCTGGCGGGGGCGGCCGATCTTGTACTCGGGGTCGCCGATCATCTCGTTGAGCTGGGCGATCCAGCCCACCGTGCGCGCCAGCGCGAAGATGGCGGTGAACAGCGACACCGGGATGCCGATGGCGCGCTGCACGATGCCGGAGTAGAAGTCCACGTTCGGGTAGAGCTTGCGCTGCACGAAGTAGTCGTCTTCCAGAGCGATCTTTTCCAGTTCCTTGGCCAACTTGAACAGGGGGTCGTTTTCCAGGCCCAGCTCGGTCAGCACCTCGTTGCAGGTTTCCTGCATCAGCTTGGCGCGGGGGTCGTAGTTCTTGTACACGCGGTGACCGAAGCCCATCAGCTTGACGCCGGAGCTCTTGTCCTTGACCTTCTCCATGAACTCGCCGACCTTGGCCACGCCGCCGCTGGCCTGGATTTCTTCCAGCATGTTCAGGCAGGCTTCGTTGGCGCCACCGTGTGCAGGGCCCCACAGGCAGGCCACGCCTGCGGCGATGGCCGCGAACGGGTTGGTGCCGGAGGAGGCGCACAGGCGCACCGTGGAGGTGGAGGCGTTCTGCTCGTGGTCAGCGTGCAGGATGAAGATGCGGTCGAGCGCGCGCTCCAGCACCGGGTTGACCTCGTAGTCCTCGCAGGGGGTGCCGAACATCATGCGCAGGAAGTTGCCCGCGTAGCTCAGCTTGTTCTGCGGGTACATGTAGGGCTGGCCGATCTTGTACTTGTAGGCCATGGCCACGAGCGTGGGCATCTTGGCGATCAGGCGGATCGCGGCGATGCGGCGGTGCTCGGGGTTGTTGATGTCGGTGCTGTCATGGTAGAAGGCCGACATGGCGCCCACCAGACCCGTCAGGATGGCCATGGGGTGGGCGTCACGGCGGAAGCCACGCAGGAAGAACTGCATCTGCTCGTTGACCATCGTGTGGTTGATCACGAGCTTGTGGAAGTCGTTGCGCTCGGTCTCGTTGGGCAGTTCGCCGTTGAGCAGCAGGTAGCAGGTGTCCAGGTAGTCGCAGTTGGTGGCCAGCTGTTCGATGGGGTAGCCACGGTACAGCAGCTCACCCTTGTCGCCGTCGATGTAGGTGATGGCCGACTGGCACGACGCCGTGGACAGGAAGCCCGGGTCGTAGGTGAACATGCCGGTTTGTGCGTACAGCTTGCGGATGTCGATCACATCCGGGCCAATGCTGCCTGCGTAAACGGGCAGTTCAACGCTCGGCGCACCGTTGCTGAAGGACAGGGTGGCTTTGTTGTCTACGAGTTTCATTCGTTTTCCTTGAATTAGGAGTGGGCTTGAACGGAGGGCTGTCCCGTGCGCAGCAGGGTCAGCAATTCCACGACTTCCTCTGTGGCCAGCGCATCTTTCGGCTCGGTCCGGCGCAACAACAGGTCGAGAAGATCGTTGTCGGGCAGGTCCATGAGAGCGTCAAGGGCGCGTGCCTGACGGACGGTGATGCCAGATTCGTGCCTGGCGAAGAAGCGCTCGATGAACAGGTCGTTTTCGAGCAGGCCACGGCGGCACCGCCACTTGAGCTTGCTCAGGGCGCGTTCGTCGAGCAGGGCGGTGTCGTCCATGGCCTTGTCTTGCTGGTCAGATGGAGCGCAGGACCATCATTTCCTTGATCTTGCCGATGGCCTTGGTGGGGTTCAGACCCTTGGGGCAGACATCGACACAGTTCATGATGGTGTGGCAGCGGAACAGACGGTACGGGTCTTCCAGGTTGT